>JBIIYI010000138.1:0-7168 GCA_044346895.1 Phycisphaerales bacterium | reverse complement strand
ACCCACCCGTCTCCAGCGCCACCCGCCACTCGTACCCCTCCCACTCCGCCTCGGGTAGCGCGAACTCCCGCGCCTCCAGAGACGCGTTGAGCGCCACCACCACCCGCTCGTCGCCGAACGCCCGCTCGAAGGCCCAGACGTCGCGCGCGTCGTCCGCCACGAGCGTGCGGAACGCCCCGCGCCGCAGCGCGGGCGACGCGCGCCGCAGCGCGATCATCGCGCGATACGCGGCGAGATGCTCCTCGTCGATCCGCTCGTCGGGATCCTCGAACGGCCCGAGATCAGGCCAGATCATCGGCTTCCGGCAGAAGGGGTCGTCGGAACCGAACATCCCGATCTCGTCGCCATACCACACCATCGGCGCGCCGACGTAGGTCATCTGCACGAGCGCCGCGAGGCGCGCGCGCCGGTACGCCTCGGGCGACGGCCGCGCGCCGTCGTAGCGCGAGCCCGGCCGCTCGCTGTTCGCCTGGTCGTAGCCGCGGCCGGGATTCGCGATCATCGAGACGAGACGGTCGGTGTCGTGGCCGGACAGCAGGTTCTGCATCACGAACGTCGCCTGCTCGGGATACGCAAGCCGCAGCACGGCAAGCCGCCGATCGAGCTCGCTCGGCTCGAGGTCGCCGGAAACCCACGCGACGACCGCCTGCGCGAACTGGTAGTTCATCACCGCGTCGAAGGTCTCGCCGTCGAGCCACGCGTCCGCGCGCTTCCAGATCTCGCCGACGACGTACGCATCCGGGTTCGTGGCCTTCACGACATCCCGCCACGCGCGCCAGAAGCCCATCGGCACCTCGTTCGGCACGTCGAGCCGCCAGCCGTCGACGCCGTCGGAGGGATCGCCGTCGCCGTCCGGATCCATCCAGCGCCGCGTGACGTCCATGATGTGCTTCGTGAGCGTCGCGCTCGCGAGGCCGTCGTCCGACTTGCGGAACGCGGGCAGCTGCCCGAATCCCGCCCAGCCGCGATGGACGAACGGCTCGAAACTCTCGATCTCGAACCAGTCGGCGTACGGCGAATCGCCGCCCTTCGCGCCGCGACCGCGCACGTCGGCGAACGCGACGTGCGTGTCGCCGACATGGTTGAACACGCCGTCGACGATCACGCGGAATCCCGCGGCCTTCAGCTCGCGCAGCACGTCGAGGAAGAGCCGGTCGCTCTGGTTGAGTCCCCACGTCGATGCGTCGAGGAGATCCTCGTTCGCCGCCGACATCTCCGCGTCGCCCTTCGTGCCGAAGTTGTCGTCGATGTGCACGTAGTTCGTCGCGTCGTACTTGTGGTGGCTCGGCGCCTCGAACACGGGGTTCAGATAGATCGCGTTCACGCCGAGCGACCTGAGGTACGGGATGCGCGCGCGCAGCCCCTCGAGGTCGCCGCCGTAGTGGCGGTTGAAGACGGCCCACTCCCAGAAGGTCTGGCCGTTCGCGGTCTCCCACGGGCTCGTCGCGCGCCACGCGCCGGTCCACGGCCGCACGTTCGGCGGATCGTTCGTCGCATCGCCGTTCGCGAAGCGGTCGAGCATGATCTGGTACCAGATCGCGTCGCGCGCCCAGTCGGGCGTGGAGAACGTCCCCCCGTCATCGACCGTCGGCACGCGGAACCGCGCGGGGTCGGCCCACGACGTCCGGCCATCCGTCACGATGAAGCCGTACGGCTTCCCCTCGTTTCCACGCCGAATGCGGATCTGCCACCAGTCGAATCCCCCGTCGCGGGTGACGTTTCCCATCGGCTGCGGCTGCCCGCCGTCGAGCACCAGCGCCACCGACTCGACGTCGCCCGCGAGCGCGCGAAAGCGCACGAGCACCGCGCCGTCCGGATCCCGCTGCAGCCACATCGACCCCGTCGGATCGTGCCTGCACGCGGCGCGCTCGATCTCGCCATCGCCGGCGCGCGCCTTGGATGCATCGAAGGACTCCTCCGCGCCGAGCACCAGCATCGAGTTGAACCCGTCGTGCCCGTCCGGCTCGCGCGTCCCGTTCAGCGGATCGGCGATCCACTTGCCGTCGACCACGAACTTGTAGGCGTATCGGCCGTCCGCGAGTTCGATCGTCGCGCGGCAGAATCCATCGCCCATCCGCTCCATCGGCGTCCGCGTGGGATTCCAACCGTTGAACTCGCCCGCGAGGAAGACCTTGGCGTCGGCGCGCTCGGGCCTGTGCGAGAACGTCACCCGCGCACGCCCGGCGGCGGCGGCGCCCACGGCATGCATGGGCGTCACCTCGACCGACGGCGGAAGCGCGGCTGGCGGAACCGCGGATGGAGGCGGCGACGAAGTCGGTGAACCCGGCGACGGCGGCGGCGACGACGACGACTGCAGCACCACCGACACGTGGCCAGCCGCCGCAGGAAGTGCGCACGCAACAACGGCCAATCGCACGGATCCGAGCATGGTTCATTTATACTCGCCGCCCGTGCCCGAAACGCTCCGACAGCTCGCAGGATTGGCCGGACGCGCCACGCGCGCGACGCTCGCCGTCGTCGCGGTCGTCCTTGTCGTCGCGGCCTTCGCCCGCGTCGCCTACCGCACCGCGACCGCGGGAAGGCTGGCGCCGGGCGAGATCGAGCTGACCGTGATGCACTGGTCGGGCGAAGGCGGTCAGGAAGAGGACCTCATCGTCAGGAACGCGCTCGCCGAGTTCGAGCGCGCCAATCCCGGCGTGCGCGTGAAGCGCCTCAACGCCGGCAGCAGCGCGGAGTTCTACACCAAGCTCCAGACGATGATGGTCGCCGGCGAGGCGCCCGACGTCTTCTACGTCGGCTACGAGCGCGTCGCGAACTTCGTCAGCCTCGACCTCCTGCGGCCGATCGACGACTTCGTCGAACGCGAGCGCGCCGCGCGCGCGGCGGGCGATGCGGGCGCGCTCGACCTCGGCGCGTTCTACCCGCAGACGGTCGACGCCTTCCGCTCCGACGGCACCCGCGTCGGCACGGGCCCGCTGTACGGAATCCCGAAGGACTTCACCACGGTCGGGTTCTACTACAACAAGGATCTCTTCCGCCGCGCGGGCCTCGCGTTCCCGTCGAAGGACTGGACGTGGGACGACTACATCGCCGCGGCGCGCGCGATCGGAGCGCTGAACCCGCCGGGCACGCCCGAGACGGACGCGATCATCGGCAGCGAGTTCGTGACGTGGTCGTTCGTCGCGCGCACGTATCTCCGCACCGAAGGCGCCGAAGCGATCGGCGACGACCTCCGCACGATCCGCCTGAACGAACCCGCCGCGGTCGCCGCGCTCGAGCGCCTGTGCGCCTGGCGCCACGACGAGGACGGCGCGCTCGTCCCCGGCAACAGCAAGCTCGCGTCCGGTTCGGCGATCTTCAACAGCGGAAAGATCGGCCTCGCGGGCCCGTTTGGCCGCTGGGTGGTGCCGGCGTACCGCAAGATCCCGCCGGCGTCCGAAGGCGGCTTCGAGTGGGATTTCGCGCCGCTTCCGCGCGGAAGCGCCGAGGCGAACTGCGTGCTCACCGTGAGTTGGTCGATCGCGCGCGACTCGAAGCACCCCGAGGAGGCGTGGAAGCTGGTCAAGTGGCTCACGAACCGCGAGTCGCAGGCCGCGAACGCGCGGCTCGGCCTCGCGATTCCCACGATGCGCGAGGTGGCGGAAGGCCCGGACTTCCTCGTCTCCGACCTCCCCCCCGCCAACAACCAGGGCTTCCTCGACGCGATTCCCGAGGCGACCGTGATCGGCTGGCCCGCCGACGCCGCGTTCGACGAGATCCTCGGCTCGGCGCTCGATCAGGGCCTGCGCTCGGGCGACCTCACGATCCCCGAGACGCTCGCGACCTTCGACGAGAAGTGGTCGACGCACACGAACTTCGTCCCGGGCGGCGCCGCCCCGCCGCCGGTCGCGTGGTCGCTCTTCACCGCGCTCGGCGCGGCGCTGCTCGGGCTGTTCGTCGCGGCGGTCGCATACCTCCTCGTGCGCGCACCGAGCGGCACGAACGCGCGCCGCGAGGAGCGCGCGGGCTTCCTCCTCGTCTCGCCATGGGTCGCGGGGTTCCTCCTCTTCATGGCGTTCCCGATCCTCGTCTCGCTCATCCTCTCGATGACGAACTGGAAGGGCGTCGGTCCCCTCTCGAGCGCCGACTGGGTGGGCCTCGACAACTACGCGCAGCTCGCGATGCGCGACGGGACGTTCCACACCTCGCTCCGCGTGACCGCGTACTACGCGCTGCTCGCGGTGCCCGCGGGCCAGATCCTCGCGCTCCTCGCGGCGGTGGTGATGACGCAGAAGGTGCGCGGCATCGCGCTCTTCCGCGCGGCGTGGTACCTGCCGAGCGTCCTCGCGGGCGTCGGCATCGCGATCCTGTGGCAGTTCATCTTCGACGGCCAGGGCGGACTCCTGAAGAGCCTCGCCGCGCCGCTCGGCATCGCGATGCCCGACTGGCTGAACGCGGACGCGGGCGTCTACGGCCCGCCCGCGTTCGCCCTCATGAGCCTGTGGTTCGTCGGCGGCTCGATGATGGTGTACATCGCGGGCCTGCAGCAGATTCCGATCGAACTGCATGAAGCCGCGGAGATCGACGGCGCGGGACCCGTGCGGCGCTTCTTCCGCGTGACGCTGCCCATGCTTTCCCCCGTCATCCTCTTCAACCTGATCATGGCGGTGATCGGCTCGTTCCAGGTCTTCACGCAGGCCTACGTGATGACCGGCGGCGGACCGGGCGACAAGACGCGCTTCTACGTCCTCTACCTCTACAACAAGGCGTTCCAGACCTACGACATGGGCTACGCGAGCGCCATGGCCTGGATCCTGCTCGCCATCGTCCTCGTCCTCACCGTCCTCATCCTGCGCTCGAGCGCGCGGGCCGTCTACTACGAATCGCTGAAGAAGTCCTGATGCGACGCCGCTGAAGTCATGAAGAGATCGCCGTTCGCCAACGCCATCCTCTGGTTCGTGCTCATCATGGGCACGGCGGTGTTCGTGTTCCCGCTGTGGTGGATGGCCGCGGTCAGCCTCGAGACCCCCGACCGCGCCGCGGCGGCGATGACGGGACGCTCGGGCCTCGCGGTGCTGCCGACCGATCCGCAGTTCGCCAACTACGCCGAGGCGATCCGCCAGACGGGCAGCATCGAGTGGATGGGCTTCGTCGACGCGCTCGCGAACTCGATCGTCGTGACGGTGCTCGTCGTCGTCGGCACGGTCGTCTCCTCGAGCCTCGTCGGCTACGCGCTCGCGCGCCTGCGCTTCCGCGGCAGCACGCCGCTCTTCCTCGTCATGCTCGGCACGATGATGCTGCCCGGACAGGTGACGATGATCCCGCTCTTCCTCGTCTTCCGGCAGCTCGGCTGGATCGACTCGATCCTCCCGCTCGTGGTGCCCGCGTTCTTCGGCAGCGCGTTCTTCATCTTCATGTACCGCCAGTTCATCGCGCAGATCCCCGAGTCGCTCGTCGAGGCCGCGCGCATCGACGGACTCGGGCACCTCGCGATCTGGTGGCGCATCGTGCTGCCGCTATGCCGCCCGGTCACCGCGATCTGCGCGGTGTTCACCTTCATCGGCACGTGGAACGACTTCATGGCGCCGCTGATCTACCTCCATTCCGACGAGTCGGCGACGCTCGCCGTCGCGCTCAACGACTTCAAGGGCCAGTACGGCGGCGTCAACAACGTCCATCTCCTGATGGCCCTCTCCGTGCTCACCATGATTCCCTGCATCGTGCTCTTCATCGCCGCGCAGAGGACCTTCGTCGAAGGTCTCGCGCGCGGCGCGGTGAAGGGCTGAGGTACCCGCGATGGCGAACGTCAGGCTCACCAAGGTCGGCAAGGTCTACACGGGCGACGGAGGCGCGTCCTTCCGCGCGGTCGAGGCGGTCGACCTCGACATCGCCGACGGCGAGTTCTGCGTGCTCGTCGGCCCGTCGGGCTGCGGCAAGAGCACCACGCTGCGCATGATCGCGGGCCTCGAGGAGATCTCGGACGGCACGCTCGAGATCGACGGCGCGCGCGTGAACGACCTTCCCGCGAAGGACCGCGACATCGCGTTCGTCTTCCAGAACTACGCGCTCTACCCGCACCTGACGGTCGCCGAGAACATCGCGTTCGGCCTCGAGCAGCGGCGCGCGCACCGGAGCGGCGTGAAGGCCATGCTCACGGGCGCCTCGGCGGCGCGCGCGAAGGAGTCGGCGGAGATCTCCGCGCGCGTCGCGGAGGTCTCGCGCACGCTCGGACTCGACGCGCTGCTCCACCGCCATCCGCGCGAACTCTCGGGCGGACAGCGCCAGCGCGTCGCGGTCGGCCGCGCGATCGCGCGCGCGCCGAAGGTCTTCCTCTTCGACGAACCGCTCTCGAACCTCGACGCGCGCCTGCGCATCGAGACGCGCACGGAACTCCGCCTCCTCCACCGCCGCCTCGCGGCGACGATCGTGTACGTCACGCACGACCAGGAGGAGGCGATGACGCTCGCCGACCGGCTGGTCGTGATGCACAAGGGCCGCGTCCAGCAGAACGCGAGCGCGCAGGAGTGCTACGAGCGACCCGCGAACCGCTTCGTGGCGGGCTTCATCGGAACGCCGCCGATGAACATCGTCGACGGGCACCTGAAGGCGGGCGCATTCTCGGCGAACGGCGCCGCGATCGCGCTCGGAGCCGAATGCGCGCGGCTCGGCGACCGCGCGTGCGCGCTCGGTTTCCGCCCCGATCGCGTGCGGCTCGTGGCGCCGAACGCGCCGTCGAGCGTCGCGGCGTCGATCGCCGCGGTCGAGCGGCTCGGCGACCGGACGGACGTCGCGCTCGACTCGCCGTGGGGCCGCGTGGTCGCTCGGCTCGATGCCGACGTCGCGCGCGGACTGCGCGAGGGCGATGCGGCGGGAGTCTCGTTCGATGCGGCGCACGCGCACCTCTTCGAGCCGGGCGAATGCGGCGCGCGCGTAGTTTGAGCGCTCGCGAGTTTGAGCGCTCGCGACTCGCTTCGCTTTCGCTCGCTCTGGCGGGAACTACGCCGAAGGGAGCCGCTGTAGCGGCGACCGCGAAATCACGAGCGCTCGCGAGTTTGAGCGCTCGCGACTCGCTTCGCTTTTGCTCGCTCTGGCGTGAACTACGCCGAAGGGAGCCGCCGCAGCGGCGACCGCGAAATCACGAGCGCTCGCGACTCGCTTCGCTTTCGCTCGCTCTGGCGTGAGCTACGCCGAAGGTCGCCGCCGCAGCGGCGACCGCGAGATCACGAGC
>JBIIYI010000002.1:0-21859 GCA_044346895.1 Phycisphaerales bacterium | reverse complement strand
GAAGCCCTCCACGAACGCGAGTTCCACAGGGTCGAGTCCCGTGCGCGTGATGCATCGTTGCGTGCCGCCGCCGTCGATGATCGTCGACGCTGGTCCGTCGAGCGAGACGATGGCGCCATGGAAGCCGCTCAGATCGATCGGAGGCCATGTTCCGAACGCCACGCGAATGGTCGTGCTCGGTGGCAGCGCGTTCACCGCGGCCTGGATCGTCGCGTAGCCCGAGCCGCCCACGACCGTCTCGCCCGCGCACTCGTCGATCACGCCGTTGCCGTCGAGATCGGTCGAGGCGCCCGACGCGAGCTGGCATGCATCGGGCACTCCGTTCGCATCGCAATCGGATGCGCCGCCCGCGATGTCGCAGGCGTCGGGAATGCCGTTCGCGTTGCAGTCGCCGCCCTGCGCGATGTCGCAGGCATCGAGCACGCCGTTTGCGTTGCAGTCGGCGGCGCCGCTCGCGAGTTCGCACGCGTCGAGCACGCCGTCGGCGTCGCAATCGGCCGCACCCGCGGCGATCTCGCATGCATCGATCTCGCCGTTCGCGTTGCAGTCGCTTGCGGTACCTGCGTCGAGTTCGCAGCCGTCGTGGATATCGTTGTCGTTGCAGTCGATCTGGGCGACATAGGAATCGCCGCTGAACTCGATCAGCGCGGGCAAGGTGGCGTCGCACTGGTTCGGGCAGCCGAAGTCGGTCCACTGCCCCGCGAATGTGGCGAGGAAGTCCTCTTCGTAGAGCTCGCCGTTCGGTTCGCCGGGATACCAGGCGGTGAAGCTCCATGGTTCGCCGGTGACCCAGCTCCAGCCGGAATCCGGGTTCACGGCCCCGTAGCTCTGCAGGGCGCCCAGCCAGCAGGTGCGGTTTCCCGCGAGAGACTGCAGGAACGCATTCTCTTCCGCGCTCGTCGCCGTCGCGAGATGGCCGCCGAGACGGGTCGCAAGCGCGCGCGCCTCGTACCAGTTCATCGCTTCCTCGATGAGGATGTACCGATGGCCGTTGCCTCCGGCGCTCGCCGGCCACTCGACGAGCCCTGCCTCGAGCACGACGATGTCGTCGCGGTCGCAGACGCCGTCGCCGTCGCAGTCGCCGGAGAACCAGTTGCCGCCGAGGTCGTCGTACGCGCCCGAGATGCCCTGTGCGGCATTCATGCAGAAGGACGAGTTCCCGAGCGATGCGTCGCTTCCGAACGCGATGATGGTCCCGTCCCCGGCGGTGCGGTTCATCCGGAACTCGCCGACCGCGATCTGGGTTGCACAGGCGGCGAGGATGCATGAGGCGCTCGTTCCGCCTTGGTTCTCGCTGAATGCGCAGGAATCGATTCCAAGCCACCCCGAGGCGGCCGTCGCGATCGCCCCGCCGACGGAGGTCGCGGTGTTGCTGACGAACTCGCACTCCTCGAGCGTCGCCGTCGCCCCATCGATCCAGAGTGCGCCGCCGCTGGGCGCCGAGCAGTAGGAAAGCAGGCAGTCCCGCATGACGAGGTTCACGCCGCTTGCGGCGATCGCCCCGCCGGCGACCGGATCCTCGCTGCTAAAGAAGTCGACGCCGTCGATCACGATGGTGTGCGACGCGTTGCCGGTGATGGTGAGGGCGCGGGTGCTTCCGCTGTTGGTGACGACCGCATTGAATCCGCGGATGGTGAGGCTGCGGTTGGCGATGACGGTATTGCCGGCGATGGTGACGGGTCCGATGGTGACGGTCGCTCCATCGGGCGCAGCGTCGATTGCGGGCTGGAGCGTCGTGTAGCCGCTGCCGCCGACGACGAGATCTCCGCACTCGTCGGGCCGCGCGTTGCCATCGATGTCCGTCGAGAGGCCGATCGCGATGTCGCACGAGTCGGGCTGCAGGTTGCCGTTGCAGTCCCCGACGCCGTCGCGGATCTCGCAGACATCGGCAATGCCGTTTCCATTGCAGTCGCCGAAGCTCTCGCAGAGGTCGTGGATGCCGTTCGAATTGCAGTCCTCGCTTGCGTCGAGCCGCTCGCATCCCTCGAGGACGCCGTTGCCGTCGCAGTCGGGTGTCGGTGCGCGCCAGGCGATCGCCCCGTTCGCTCCGGCGGCGATTCCCTCGACGCGGCCCAGGGACGGCGGTGGTGTGAGCGCCGCACTGTTCGCGATGCCCCACCGCACCACGATGCCATCGGTTCGC
The DNA here is from genome assembly GCA_044346895.1 of Phycisphaerales bacterium. Taxonomy (GTDB): domain Bacteria; phylum Planctomycetota; class Phycisphaerae; order Phycisphaerales; family SM1A02; genus QWPT01. Next base: position 19,716 of record JBIIYI010000002.1, on the reverse strand, counting down.
AGGGCAAGACTGAAGTTGGGACCGGCGGCGATCGCCGTGCACGGGCCGAGGTCGTTCGGCACGAGCGTCTGCCCAGTCGCGACGACGGTGTTGGAGGTCGATGCTCCCCAGCAGACGACGGAGCCGTCGGTGCGGAGCGCCATGCTGTGCCAGTATCCACCATCCACCTGCTGCACGGCACCGAGGCCGAGCGGAGGAGAGGCTTGGAGGTAGACATTCCAGCCCCAGGCCCGCGCCGTGCCGTCCGAGCGGATCGCGAGCGCGTGGTTCAGGCCCGCGGCGATCTTCGTGCACGCACCGAGATCCGGCGGAACATTGAGCTGGCCGTACTGGTTGCTTCCCCAGCAGCGGACCGTGGCGTCGCTGCGCAACGCCATGCTGAAACCGATTCCTGCGCCGACATCGGTGCAGGGCCCGAGGTCCGTCGGCACGGCGATCTGGCCCAAACTGTTCGAGCCCCAGGCCCGGACCGATCCGTCGGCGAGAAGCGCCAGTGAATGGCTGCTGCCTGCCGCCACATCGACGGCGGTGCCGAGATTCGGCGGGACATAGCACTGGAGCGCCGAGTTGCTGCCCCAGCAGATCACCGAGCCGTCGAGCCCGAGCGCCATGGCGTGGCCGAATCCGCTGTCGATCTTGGCGATCGGCGAGCGGATCGCGGGTACGCCGGTCAGAAGTGGCGACGTCGAGGAGCCCCAGGCTGTGACGGCCTCGGTCGCGAGATCGCAGGAGTCAGGACGCCCGTTCCCGTTGCAGTCGGTGGCGCTCCCGGACGCGATCTCGCACGAGTCGAGCAGGCCGTTTCCGTCGCAGTCGCGAGACGGGAATCGGGTGGCATCGCAGGAGTCGATGCGCCCGTTGAGGTCGCAGTCGGGTGCGGTTCCGGCGGCGATCTCGCAGGAGTCGACGATGCCGTTCGCATCGCAGTCGGCGACGCTTCCGGCGCCGGTTTCGCATGAATCGATGCGTCCGTTGCCGTTGCAGTCGTCGGCTGAGCCCGCGAGCAGTTCGCAGGAGTCGGGCGCCCCATTCGCATTGCAGTCGGCGACCGCGCCGTCTCGAATCGCGCAGGAGTCGATGCGCCCGTCGCCATCGCAGTCGACCGCGGTGCCCAGCTCGAATTCGCACGAGTCGAGCACGCCATCGCCATCGCAGTCGGCGCTCGCTCCGCGCAGCAGGGCGAGCTGGTATCCCGCGGCGCGTACGCCGAGGTATGGACCGCTTCGGGCGAGCCGCGCCGGCGCCAGAAACCCTGACACTGAACCCCATGTCGCCACCTCGCCCGTGTCGAGAAGGGCCGCCGTGAAGTTGCTGCCCGCGGCGATGTCGCGAGCCGGACCAAGTGTTGCGGGCGGCTGGGTGCCGCCCCAGACGACCACGGTGCCGTTGGCGCGCAGCGCGGCCGCGTGCTGGAGGCCCGCGGCGATCCTTTGGGCATCGACCAGCGTCGCCGGCGGCGACGACTGTCCGTTCCCGTTCGTGCCCCAACCGCGGACGGTGCCGTTGAACTCGAGCGCGAGCGAGAAGTACTGTCCTGCGGCGATGCCGCGGGCGTGGATCAGGTTCGACGGCACATTGCACTGGCCGGAACCGTTGTTACCCCAGCATGCCACCCGGCCGTCGATCTGCAGCGCCATGACATGGGCGCCCAGGCCGCTGCGCGATGGGGGCGCTGCGATCGCGACGATCGGCTTGAGGCCTGCCGGCACATTCAGCGCGCCGTACTGGTTGCTTCCCCAGCAGGCGACCGAACCGCTCCGCGTCAACGCGACGGAGACGGGATCGCCATTGCCGTACAACAGCGTCCCCGATGCGGCGACCGCGACGACATCGCTCAGTCCGGACGGTGCATCGCACTGATTGCGTCCGTTGTCGCCCCAGCACGCGACCGTTCCGTCGGCGAGCCGCGCGACATAGTGCGCCTGCGCGAGGTTGGTCGCCGAATTGTTCGCACCGACGGCCAGTTCCACCACGCGTCCTGCAACGCGCGGCGCCGCCACAGCCTGACCGAGATAGTCCGTTCCCCAGCGGTAGTCCCGGCCCTCGGAGTCGACGGCGAGCGCCGTGGTGTTGTCGAGGTCGATGTCGACGACGGTTCCGATGCCGGGAGGGACATTGAGCACCCCGTTGGAGGTCGAGCCCCAGGCGACGATCGTGCCATCGCTTCGGAGAGCGATGGAATGGACCGCCCCGCCCGCGACCTTGACCACCTGCGCGAGGCCGCTCGGGACATTGCATTGGCCGCTCGTGTTGCTGCCCCAGCAGATCACCGTGCCGTCCGCGCGGACGGCGAGGGAATGGAGCGTTCCCGCGGCCACCGACACCGCATCGGCGAGCGTCGCCGGCGGAACGGACTGTCCGGAAGCGTTCGTGCCCCAGGCGGCGACGCGTCCATCGGCGAGGCGAGCAAGCGTGTGCTGCTGTCCGGCTGCGATCCCGGTCGCCGGCGGCAGTCCGAATGGAACCGCGCACTGGCCCGCGCTGCTCGCACCCCAGCAGCGCACCGAGCCGTCGGCAAGCACCGCCGCCGTGTGCCCGACCTGGTTGTAGTCGGTATTCCATGTCGCCTTGCCCACGGCGATGTCGACCGCGGGACCGAGATCGATGGGAACATCGCACTGCCCCTTCAGGTTGTAGCCCCAGCACCAGACCCGCCCGGATTGGTCGATCGCCGCAGAGTGGTTGAAGCCGGCCGCAATGTCGACGAAGGTCCCGCCGGCGGGGGCAGAGCTCGAGACGCCCTCGTAGTCGAAGCCCCAACTCGAGAGTCTCCCCTGATCATCGAGCGAGACGACATGCGAGATCCCACCCGCGATGCGGACACGGCGGCTCGTTGGGCCGCGGGCGGCGAATCCCACGGTCCCCGCGCCGATCGGCTGCAGCGTGCCTTCGCAGGCATCGATGATCCCGTCGGCATCGCAGTCGGGCGCGCCAAGCGCGAGTGCGCAATGATCGAGCAGCCCGTCATGGTCGCAGTCGGTGCCCGTGCCGGCGATGAGCTCGCAGACATCGAGGACGCCGTCGGCATCGCAGTCGTCGGCGAACCCGGCGGCGAGATCGCAGCTGTCGAGCCGTCCATTCAGGTTGCAGTCGAACTGCGCCCCCGTGCCGAGCTCGCATGAATCGAGCAGCCCGTTGCCGTTACAGTCGGATGTCGTCGGCAGCGCTTCATACGTGAGTCGAATGCGTACGCCGCCTTCGGTGCATTGCGTCGCGCTCACCGTGCCCGATGCGACGAGATCGACGCGCAGCGCGCCATCCGCGACAAGCGCGGAGAACTCCGCCGCCGTGAACGTGCGCGACCAGACGTCCGGTGTCGCCGGGCAGTCGCTGCCGTCGGCGACGAAGATGTAGGTCGGCGCGCCGCCGTCGAGCGTGACGGCGATGAACTCGCTCGAACTGTTGAGGTCGGACGTCGCTTCGATCGTGAGGCGCGGTGCCACGACGAAGACCGGTTCAAGCGCGGTGAACTCGTAGCCGACGGGCGTACCCGAACCGAACGGCGCGAGGAGACCCGACTCGAGCGCGACCAGTTGCGCGCCTTCGCAGATGTTCGGAATGCCGTCTGCGTCGCAATCGGCGAGCGCGCCCGATGCGACCTCGCACGCGTCGCCGACGCCGTTCGCGTTGCAGTCGAGCTGGTTCGGGTTCGCGACGGTGTCGCAGTTGTCGTTGCAATCGGCCACGCCGTCGCCGTCGGTATCGGTGTCCGCGATGCCGCATCCGCACGCGCCGGGCGCGGTCTTCGCGGGATCGTTCGGGCAGCCGTCGTTGCAATCGGGCACTCCGTCGCCGTCGCTATCGGTGTCGGCGACGCCGCAACCGCACGCGCCGGGAGCGGTCTTCGCGGGATCGTTCGGGCAGCCGTCGTTGCAATCGGGCGTGCCGTCGCCGTCGGTATCTGCGTCAGAAACGCCGCAACCGCACGCGCCTGCGGCGATCTTCGCGGGGTCGTCCGGGCACTCGTCGACGCAGTCGGCAGTTCCATCGCCGTCGGTGTCGGTGTCGGCGACGCCGCAACCGCACGCGCCGGGTGCGATCTTCGCGGGGTCGTTCGGGCAACCGTCGACGCAATCTGGCGTACCGTCGCCGTCCGCATCGGGCTCGCAGGCCGAATCGAAGACGAAGTACTGGTTGCCCGGGATGGTGCTGAGATCGATGAGGCGCGGCTCGGCGAGATTTGGCCTGCCCCCGAGACCTGCGAGGAACTGGTTCGAGGCGTAGTCGTGCCCGCCGCCGTTGATGAACGCGCAGACGCGCAGCGTGCCGCCGGTGTAGCCGGCGAGGGCGTCGAGCGGGATGCGGAACTCGAGTCCGGTGGTCACGCCGAGCCCGCTGCCGACACCGGTTCCGCCGAGGACACCCGCGACGTTCGAGTTGTTGAGGCCGAATCCGAAGCCGGATTCGAAGATGCGGCCGCCAGCGGCACCCGCTTCGCCGGAGCCGAGGTATCCACCGCTTCCCCCGCCTTCCGTCGGAAGCGAGGCGTAGTTCATGTACCACGCGAACGGCTGGCCTCCGCAGGTCACCGACACCCAATGGTCGGCCGTGAAGCCGTCGTCGAAGCGGAGGCCTTCGACCTCGGCCGTTCCCGGATCATCGCCCATCCGGTTGAGGCCGTTGAAGTCGACATCGGCGTTGTTCCCGCGCAGTTGTTGCTGCCCGCCCGGCGCCGCGTCGATGAACAAGTCGAGCTTGTTGAAGTTCGACTCGAGGTTGCCGCCGAGGAAGATGTGGAGCGCGCCCTCACGGATCGTGGCGTAGGCGACGTCGAGTTCCGATCCGTTTGCGGCGTCGATGAGGCCGCTCGATGAGTCGCCGAACGCGGTCTCCGTGTCCTGCACGGCGAGCGGCAGGGAGTATCGCGCGTCGAGCGCGCCATCCGGCACCGCACCGTCGAAACCGAGTCGGAGGACGCCCGTTCCGGAGGCACCCGCGCGTCCGCCGATGCGCACGAGATACCTGACGCCCGACGCGACCGAGAGCCGGGCGATGCGCGACGCGCCCGTCTGGCAGCCCGCCTCGGCGGCGCCATCGCCGTTGCACGCGATCTGCGCGAGCGCGCCGCAGGGCCCCGCGTAGACGAGCATCGACGTGTCGAAGCCGCCGGCGCCGCAGGTGTCGAGCGTGAGGCGGCCGTTCGCGGGCGCGGTCCACGCGAACCAGACGTCCTTGTTGCCCGCGCCCCAATCGAGATTCGTGCCCGCGCACTGCGATTCGCCCACGGGATCGGCGCTCGCGGTCGCGTTCGTCGTATCGAACGCGTTCGACCCCTCGACCGCCGCGACGGCCGTCGAGCACTCGTCCTGCGCGCGCGCCGCGCCGTGCACCGCCCATGTCGAGAGGGCGGAAGCGATCACCGATGCGCGGAGGAGGGCGTTCATGGTCGTCATGCGTGTGCCGCGCCATTGGCAAGTGGACGGTTGCCGGCGCAGGGCGAGAATGACAGCAGAAAGCGGCGCGGGAAGGCCCAGGTGCCCGGGAAACACACGATTCGCCGCGACCGATGTCTTCGGCGGTCCGAAACGTGTTACCGGGCTTCGCCCCTGCGCGCCAGGAACTCCTCCGCCGTGCCCGCGAGCAAGCGCGCGCGCGCGGCGCCGTCGAGCCCCGGCATCGCCTTGATCAGCGTGCCCGCGACGCGCTCGCCGAGCGGGAACGGGTAGTCGCTGCCGAGGGCGAGGCGATCCGCGCCGACGGCGTCGATCAGGAATCGCAGCGCGGCCTCGTCGTGGACGAGCGTGTCGAAGTAGAAGCGCCGGAGCTGCGCGCGCGGACTCGTCGCGCAATCGACGGCGCAGAGATCGGGCCGTTCGCGGAATCCGTGCTCGATGCGGCCGATCGTGAACGCGAGGCTCCCGCCGCCGTGGGCGAGGCACACGCGGAGCGAGGGCAGCCGCTCGAGCACGCCGCCCATCATGAGCGAGCACGCGGCGCGCGCGGTCTCGGCGGGCATCCCGACGAGCCACGGCAGCCAGTACTTCGGCGTCGACGCCTGACCCATCATGTTCCACGGATGGATGAAGACGGCCGCTCCGCGCCGCGCGCAGTGTTCGAAGAACGGGAAGAGCCGCGCGTCGTCGAGGTTGAGTTCCTGCGCAACGCCGTCGCGGACGACGTTGATGTTCGAGCCGATCTCGACGCCGTCGAGGCCGAGTTCGTCGAGCGCGCGGTCGAGCTCGCGGCACGCGAGGTCGGCATCCTGGAGCGGCACCGTCGCGAGGCCGCGGAAGCGCGCCGGATGCGCGCGCACGGTCTCGGCGATGTGGTCGTTGAGATGTCGTCCGAGTTCGAGCGCCGCGTGCGCGGGCTGGTGGTAGGAGAACATCACCGGCACGGTCGAGAGCACCTGCACGGTCACGCCGTGGGCGTCCATCTCCTCGATCCGCCGCGCCGGATCCCAGCAGTTCGACTCGATGTCGCGGAAGTGGCGGCCGTCGACCGTGAGCCGCGCGCAGTCGCAGCCCGACGCGCCGCGACCGAGGTGCTCGATCGCGAGCCAGCCGCGCGTCCCCGCCTTCGCCGCGAGATCGGGCCACGATCGCGGCAGAATGTGCGTGTGGAGGTCGACGGTGCGCATCGGGGCAGATTATCCGCAGGCGGCGCCTGCGCGGACGGCCACGCGCCCCGGGCGCAAGGCTTCGCCCGCGGCGACGGCGCAGAGGTACACTTTCCGCTTCAGCCGTGTCGCACCCGCGCGGACAGCATCTCCCGTTGAAGGCCTACGCGGCCCTCGCCATCGGCGCCATCGGCGTCGTGTTCGGCGACATCGGCACGAGCCCGCTCTACGCCCTCAAGGAGAGCTTCGCCCACCTGAAGGCGCAGGGCGAGATCGTCGACGAGCTCTACGTCCGCGGCATCCTCTCGATCGTCTTCTGGCTCCTCATCTTCGTCGTGAACGTGAAGTACATCTTCATGATCACGCGCGCCTCGAACCGCGGCGAGGGCGGCATCTTCGCGCTCCTGTCGCTGATCCCGCGCGGACTCTCGGCCCGGGCCGTGCGCGGGCGGTTCGTCATGACGATGCTCGCGATCGCCGGGGCGGGGCTCCTCTTCGGAGACGGCATCATCACGCCGTCGATCTCCGTCCTCTCCGCGATGGAGGGCCTCGAGGTCGCGAATCCCGTCCTCAAGCCGTTCATCATCCCGACGACGCTCGTCATCCTGATCGGGCTCTTCTACTTCCAGCAGTTCGGGACGGCGAGGATCGGCGTCGTCTTCGGTCCCGTGATGGTGGTCTGGTTCTCCGTGCTCGGCATCCTCGGCCTGCTCGGCACGCTCGAGCGCCCGGAGGTGCTCTGGTCGGTGAACCCGAAGTACGCGTGGGCGCTGATCTCGGCGCATCCCGTCGAGACCTTCCTCCTGCTCGGCTCGATCGTGCTGTGCGTCACCGGCGCCGAGGCGCTCTACGCCGACATGGGCCACTTCGGCATCCGCCCGATCCGCATCGGCTGGTACCTCCTCGTCGGCCCCGCGCTGACGCTCCAGTACTTCGGTCAGGGCGCGGTGCTGCTCGAGCACCTCGAGTCGAACCAGGGCGCGATGGCGGGCGACTTCTACCCGTTCTACGCGCTGGTGCCGAAGCCGCTGATCCTGCCGATGGTCATCCTCGCGGCGATGGCGACGATCATCGCGAGCCAGGCGATGATCTCGGGCGTCTTCTCGATCGCGCGGCAGGCGATCCGCCTGAACATGCTGCCGCGGCTCGAGATCGTGCACACGTCGGGCGAGCAGGAGGGGCAGATCTACATCCCGTCCCTCAACGGCCTGATGCTCGTCGGCTGCCTGTTCACGGTGCTCCTCTTCCCGAGCTCGACCCAGCTCGCGAGCGCCTACGGCATCGCGGTGACGCTCGACATGCTGATCACGACGATCCTCTTCGCGGTCGTCGCGCGGCGGTTCTGGCGCTGGAAGCGGCGCTGGCTCGGTCCGATCATCGCGCTCTTCCTCGTGGTCGACGTGCTTCTCGTCGGCGCGAACATCATCAAGTTCCCGACGGGCGGCTGGTTCGCGATCGCGATCGCGCTGCTGGCGTTCCTCGTCATGTCGACGTGGGTGCAGGGCAGCTTCATCATCGGCCGCAAGCTCGCCGAAGGAACGCAGTCGATCCACGACTTCCTCGGCGCGCTGTGGACGGACGCCATCCCGCGCGTGCCGGGAACGGCCGTCTACCTCACGACGAACTACAACACGCCGCTCGCGCTCAAGCACTTCGTCGAGCACGCGCACGTCCTGCACGAGCAGGTCGTGCTGATGACGATCGTGTCGTCGAACCTGCCGGTCGTGCCGGCCGCGCGGCAGATCCGCGTCGAGTGGCTGCCGGACGGCGTGTGGAAGATCACCGCGCTCTGCGGCTTCATGGAAAGCCCGAACATCCCGCGCTTCCTCGAGCGCGCGAAGTCGCAGGGCTTCAACTTCGATCCGAACCAGACGACGTACTTCGCGCGCCGCACGTCGGTGGTGCCGACGGGCACGGCGAAGATGGCCGGCTGGCGCAAGCGGCTCTTCTCCGCGCTCTCGCGCAACTCGGTCGACGCGACGCGCTCGTTCAACCTGCCGCCCGACCGCGTGGTCGACTTCGGCGCGCAGGTCGAGCTCTGACGCGGCGCGCGCGAGACTGCGGCACCGTCGCTCCCGCGTGCATCCTCACGCGCGTTCGCCGCGCGCATCCTCACGCGCGCTCGCCGCGCGCATCCTCACGCGCGCTCGCCGCGCGACAGCCGGTCGAGCGCGATCGCCGCGCTGACCGCCACGTTCAGGCTGTCGACGCCCGCCGCCATCGGGATGCGCACGACGTGGTCCGCCAGCGCGCGCACGTCGGTCGAGACGCCGTTTCCCTCGTGCCCCACCACGATCGCGACGCGCGCGGGTTCGCCGATCGACGCGATGGGCACGCTCGACTGGATCGCGGTCGCGACGATCTCGAGGCCGAAGCGCGCGCGCAGCGCGACGAGATCGTCGGGCCAGCGCCGCGCGCGCAGCGCCTGCACCTTGAGCGCGTTTCCGGTCGAGACGCGCAGGCTCTTCCGGTAGAGCGGATCGTGGCAGGTGGGGCTGAGAAGGACCGCATCCACCGCGAACGCGGCCGCGATCCGGAAGAGCTGCCCGATGTTGTCGATGTTGGTGATGTCCTCCGCGACGAGCACGGTGCGCGGCGGCGTCGCGGGGTTCCACCGCGCCGGGTCGATCGCCTCGAACGGCGCGCGCAGCCCGACCGCGAGGACCCCGCGGTGGAGGTCGATGCCGGTGAGCGCGGCGAGCACCTCGTCGCCGGCCGTGTAGAGCGGCGCGGCGCAGCAGGCCGATGCGAGCATGGCGCGCGTCCGGTCGAGCATGCGCGGACTCGCGAGGACCGCGCGGATCGTCGCAGGCTTCCGCAGCATCGCCTCGAGGACGACGAGCGTCTCGCCGACGAAGAGACCCTCGCGCGCGGCGAGTTCCCTCTCGCGGACATCCGCGAAGGCGGCCACGCGCGGGTCGGCGGGATCGGCGATCGCGATCGGTTCGCCGACCTCCGGTCGATCGTCCGTGATGTCCGGGTGCGCGTCGTCCCGTGCGGATTCCATGGCGCGATTCTCCGCGATCCGACGCGACCTTGCGCGCGGGTCGGTCGGTACACTCGGCCGCATGCAGCCTTCGGGCGGACATCCTCCCGACTCCCCGCGCGACGAGCGCGCGGAGGACGCGATCGCGCGCGAGAACATCGCCGCGGCCGGGTCGCCGCTCGCGGAGGTCCCCGAGACGGAGGCCGTCATCGAGGCCACCGAACCGACGCCCGAGGATGAGCGCGTCGAGGAGATCCTCGAGGAGGCGGCCGAGGCCGGCTCGATCGACGTCCCCGAACTCGCCGAAGCGGTCGAGCGGCAGGAGGCGCCCGACGCCGCCGAGACGCTCGAGCAGATCGGCGGCGACGCGGCGGTCGACGTCATCGAGGAGATGGAGACGGAGAGCGCGGCCGACGCGCTCGCGCACATGCATCCGTCGCTCGCGGTGAGCGTCCTCGAGGATCTCGTCGAGGAGGATCCGTCGTACGCGGGCAAGCTGATCGAGGAGATGGCGCCCGACGACGCGACCGACCTCCTGCAGAACCTGCCCGACGACTCGCGCGACCGCCTGCTCGGCACGCTCGGCAAGGTCGAGGCGGTGAAGTTCCGGCGGCTGCTCGAGTTTCCCGAGAAGAGCGCGGGCGGCATGATGACGACCGACTACCTCGCCGTGCGCGACACGATGACCGTGCGCGAGGCGACCGAGGCGATCCGCCGCGCCGAGAGCCTCGGCGAGGACTGGCTCTACGTGTTCGTCGTCGACTGGCGCGGCCGCCTGCAGGGCCGCGCGACGATGCGCGCGCTGCTCCTCGCCGATCCCGCGCAGAAGGTGACGGCGATCTGCGAGCGGCAGGTCGACGCGGTCAAGCCCGACATCGACCGCGAGGAGGTCGCGCGCGAGTTCGAGAAGTACGACTACCTCGTGCTGCCGGTCGTCGACGACGAGGACCGCATGCTCGGCGTGATCACCGTCGACGACGTCGTCGACGCGATCCGCCAGGAGTCGACCGAGGACGCGCAGGCGATGGTCGGCGCGGGCCGCGAGGAGGCCGTCTTCTCGAGCGTCGCGGACAAGCTGCGCGGTCGCCTGCCGTGGCTCTTCGTCAACCTCTTCACGAGTTCGCTCGCGGCGATCGTGGTGCTCCAGTTCGACGACCTCATCGGATCGATCGCCATCCTCGCGGTCATCATGCCCGTCATCGCGAACCAGGCGGGCAACGCGGGCCAGCAGTCGCTCGCCGTCACCCTGCGCGGCATCGTGCTCGACGAGGTGCGCGAGGGCGCGGCGCTCGGCCTCGTGCGCCGCGAGGCGCTCGTCGGCCTCGTGAACGGCACGATCTGCGGCGTCCTCGTCGGCGCGGTCGTCGGCCTGATCCAGTGGTGGGCGCATCCCGACGAGGGGCTGTGGAAGCTCGGCCTCGTCGTCGCGGTGTCCATGACCGCGGCCCTCGCGGTGGGCACGCTCGTCGGTTCGAGCCTTCCGCTGGCCGTCCGCCGCCTCGGCGCGGATCCGGCGACCGCCTCGACCATCTTCCTCACGATGGTCACCGACTCGATGAGCTTCCTCGTCTTCCTAGGTCTGGCGCATCTCCTGTCCGGCTGGATCGGCATCGCGGGCTGAGGCGCGCGCCCCGCGCTGCGCGCGGAGCTGGCGGTCCTGCATCGGCGCGAGCAGCATGATCGCCGCGATCGAGCCGATCAGGCAGAAGAGCATGTCCCACTGGGCGTCCCATCCGTCGCCCTGCGCGCCGAGGAAGTCGCTCGACGCATCGCCGAAGCCGAGCGCGACCGCGAACTCGAGGAGTTCGAAGAACGCCGAGAAGGCGAGGCACATGCCGACGACGATCACGGGAAGCCACCCGCGCGAGCGGACGACGTCGTTGCGCAGGAACACCTCGCGCCAGAGGAGCGCGGGCGCGAAGCCCTGCATGAAGTGGCCGAAGCGGTCGTAGTCGTTGCGCGGGCGGGCGAGCCACTCCTGCACCCACGCGCCGATCGGCACGTGCGCGTACGTGTAGATCCCGCCGACGATCAGGACGACGGAATGGAAGACGAGCAGGTTGAAGGCGACGCCGGTGCAGGGCAGGCGTCGCAGCCAGAGGGCCCACATCACGATGGCGCCGATCACCCAGAACACCTCGGCGAGCCACGTGACGTGGCTGCGCGGATCGATGCCGCTCCAGATGAGGAAGACGACGAGCGCCGCGACGACGGCGTCCCGCGCGCCCGGTCTTGGATGCTCGCTCGACATGCGCGCAGCCTACGCGGGCGGCGAGCGCGCGGCGCGAGGGTCGGCACTCGATCGGGACGGGAAAGAACCCCCATCCTGCGCGGCGGTGCCGGGACGGCGCGGCCGCGGGTTCGGTCGCACGGCCCTCACTCGGGCCCTTTCTCAGGCTTTCGGCGCGGCGGGGGCTGCGGGCGTGGCCGGTGCCGACGGAGCAGCCGCCGGGGACGACGGCGAGGGGTTCTTCGCATCGCCCTCCTTCGACGCGCTCTCCTTCGACGCGCTCTCCTTCGACGTGCTCTCCTTCGACGTGCTCTCCTTCGACGTGCTCTCCACGCCAGGCTTGGCCGGCGCCGGCTCGGCCAGCATCTTCTCGATCGCCTCGACCACCTTCGCGTCGTCGGGCTTCGTCATCGACGCGAAGAAGAGGGCGCGCTTCCCGTCGCGCGACACGACGTACTTGCCGAAGTTCCACCCGGGGAGTTCGCCCGACTTCGTGCCGAGGCACTCGAAGATCGGCGACTGCTCCTTGCCCGGCTTGACGCCACCCTTCTCGAGCAGCGGGAACGTGACGCCGTAGCGGGCGTCGCAGAACTCGCGGATCTCGCCCGCGGTGTCGAACTCCTGCCCGCCGAAATCGCCCGACGGAACGCCGATCACGACGAGGCCCTTGTCGGCGAAGCGCTCGTGGAGCTTCTGGAGCGCGGCGTACTGCGGCGTCAGGCCGCACTGGCTCGCGACGTTGACGACCAGCGCCACCTTGCCCTCGTACTGGGCGAGATCGGCGTCCTTCCCGTCGAGCGCGCGTGCGTCGATCGAGAAGAACGAGGCGTCCTTCCACTTCATGGCGAGGTCCTTTCCGTCCGCATCGACCGCGGGAGCCGCCTGCGAGCAGGCGAATCCGGTGATGGCGGCGATGGCGGCGATGGAGGTGGCGAGCAGTCGGTCGAGCACGGTGGATCCTTCGGTGGGGTGCGTGCGGGCACGCGCGAGGCGAAAGCGGGAGCCGGCGGGAATCGGCGACCCCGTCGGTCGTCGAGGCGGTCCGACGGACCGGACCGGAGGCTTCGACCGGGATCCCGCGTGCGATTCGCCGCGGTGCCGAATCGGGCGCGAGGGCGTAGAGTAGACCCCGCGCGTCATCCGGACGCCATCCACTCCATGCGATCCAAGACCCTCGCCACGGCGTTCCTGCTCGTCCTCGCCCCGGCTGCCGCCGCCCCGGCCCATGCCGCGTGCCCCGCGGCCCGTCCGGAACAGGAGGCGCGCGCCGCACCCGCCGACGTGGCGCGCGCGCTCGGCTGGATTCCCGAGCAGGCGGTGTCCTTCATCGTCGTGCCCAACCTCAAGAAGGCGAGCAACGACGTCGAGCAGCTGGTCGAGGCGACGGGGCAGGGCGGGGTGCTCGCGATGGGACGCCCGATCGACGTCCTCAAGGCGCAGCTCGGCGTGGGCGCCAACCTCGACGAGAACGGCCCGCTGGTGGCGTACTTCCCGAAGGCGGGCGAGGTGGGCGCGCTTCCGGTGTTCGTGCTGCCGGTGACCGACGCAAACGCGTTCCTCGCGGCGAACCTGAAGCCCGCACCCGAGGCGGGCGAGGGCGCGTACACCGCGACGAACGGCCTCACGCTCTTCGCGGCGGCGCTCGAGGGCCGCGTGGCGCTCGCGACCGCGCGCGAACTGCTGCCTGCGCCGGATGCGCGCGGGATCGGCGACCGCTTCCTCACGCGACTTGCGGGCGATGAACATGCGTGGCTCGCGCGGGCCGATCTCGTCGCGTGGGCCTCGCGCGACGCGCTGGCGGCCACGGTGGCGGCGGCGCGGGCCGCGGAGATCCCCGAACTTCCGGCCGATGTCCCCGCCGGTGGCGGCGGTGGTTTTGGTGGCGGTTTCGGGGGCTCGCGCGAGGACATGCAGGCGAACCGCGAGCGGATGCTGCGCATCTTCGACATGCTGGCCGACGGCCTCGTCGTGGTCGACGTCGATCCGCTCGGACTCTTCATCGGCGCGGTCGGCGTGGGTGAACCGATGTCGCCGCTCGCGTCGATCGTCGCGGGCGGGACGGGCAAGCCCGCGCGCTTCGACCGCCTGCCGCGCAACCCGTTCTACCTCGCGCTCTCGGCCGACGTCGACGCCCTCGGTGGCGCCGCGAAGTTCGGCGAACTGCTCGACCTCGTGGGCGTTGCGCGCGACGTGCTGCCGTCGTGGTTCTACACCGACGGGAAGGACATCGCGCGGATCCAGCTTGCGGCGTATCCGTCGAAGCTCGGCGTCGCGATCGGCGGCGCGCTGAACGACTCGGCGCTCTTCATCGCTTCGCGCGACCCGGCGCGCACGCTCGCGCGCATCGAGTCGGGCGTCGGCGCGCTCGCGGGCGAGGCGGACGGGCTGCGCCGCGAGCCGTCGTGGACGGCCGAGAAGAAGCTGAAGTCGGGCGACGTGGTCGCCGCGTTCGAGGTGAAGGAGACGGTCGTCGACGCGTCGAAGCGGCCCGCGATCGACATCGAGCGGCTCGCGAAGCAGTTCATCTTCGGTTCGCGCGGCGTCAACGGCCTCGCGAAGCGGACGTCCGACGGCGTCGTCGTCACGTTCAGCCAGCGGCCCGACGTCTACGGACGCGCGATGGAGGCTGCGGCGGGCGCGAAGTCGCTCGCGGAGGACGACGTCGTCGCGGGCATCGAGGAATGGCTGCCCGCCTCGCGCGACGTCGAGGTGATGCTTGGTCTCGGTCAGTTGACGAACCTCGTTGGGCAGATCGCGTCGAGCTTCGTGGGCGAGGAGCAGGTTCGCGCGGCGATTCCGAAGGTGGCGGCCGACACCGAGCCGATCGCGCTCGCGCTCGACCTCGACGGCGGACGCGCGCGTTCGGTGATCGTGATTCCTGCCGCGGTGCTCAGGATCGCCGCGCAGACCGGGATCGATCGCGCGGTCGGGGGCGGTGCGGGCGCGGGGTCCGCGAGCCCGTCTTCCTCTGCGGCGCCCGCCTCCGCACCCGCCTCCGCACCCGCCTCCGCACCCGCTTCCGCACCCGCCTCCGCACCAACCTCGTCGCCGAAACCCACGGATTCCGGCGCGGGCTCGACCGGCTCGGAAGGCGGAGATCAGTGAGCGCGGGCGAGGGACGCTCCTTCCCGATCAGCGCCGATCGCGTGCTGTCGCTCGAGCCGTTCGCGATCATGGGCGTGCTGAACGCGACGCCCGACAGCTTCTCCGACGGCGGGCAGTTCGCCGGAGTCGAGCATGCGGTCGAGTTCGCGCTCGAGATGGTCGAGCAGGGCGCGTCGGTCGTCGACGTCGGCGGCGAGAGCACGCGTCCCGGCGCCGCGCGCGTGGCGGCCGACGAGCAGATCCGTCGCGTCGTGCCGGTGATCGCTCGGCTGCGCGCGCGCTCGAACGTGGCGATCTCGATCGACACCACGCTCGCCGCGGTGGCCGAGGCGGCGCTCGACGCGGGCGCCGACTTCGTGAACGACGTCAGCGCGGGCACCGAGGACGGCGCGATGTTCCGCATGCTCGCGCGTCGCGGTGCGGGCGTCGTCCTGATGCACCGGCTCGCGCCGCCCGGCGAGGACAGCTACTCCGACCGCTACGCGAAGGAGCCGGTGTACGCCGACGTCGTGCGCGACGTGTCGGCGTTCCTGCTCGCGCGCGCCGAGATGGCGATGGCCGCGGGCATCGCGCGCGAGTCGATCGCGATCGACCCCGGGCTCGGGTTCGGGAAGAGCGTCGTCCAGAACTACGAACTCGTCGCGCGGACGAGCGAGTTCGCCGCGCTCGGTTTCCCGGTCGTGGTCGGCGCGAGCCGCAAGAGCTTCCTCGGCGCGGTGACCGGACGCGCCGATCCCGAGCAGCGGATCATCGGGTCGGTGGTCGCCGCGGTCGCGGCGTACGGCGGCGGCGCGCGGATCGTGCGCGCGCATGACGTCGGTGCGCACCGCGAGGCGCTGCTCGTCGCGCACGCGGTGCTGCGCGGCGCGGGGCTCTGAGCGCGGCGCGGGGCTTCGAGCGCGCGGCGCGGGGCTTCGAGCGCGCGGCGCGGGGCTTCGAGCGCGCGGCGCGGGGCTTTGAGCGCGGCGCGGGGCTTTGAGCGCGGCGCGGGGCTTTGAGCGCGGCGCGGGGCTTTGAGCGCGCGGCGCGGGGCTTTGAGCGCGCGGCGCGGGGCTTTGAGCCGGGCCCTGGCGGAGTGTTCGTGCTTCGTTTCGGCCGTCCGCGATGGCGGAGCGACCGCTACCATGTCGCCCCGCGGCCCTCCCGGGCGTCCCTCGCGGATCCCCGCGGACCTTCCGCACAACGTTCACCCATCACGCGACGCGCGTCGCGCAGGAAGAGCAACAGGAGCAGACGATGGCCGGCCCCGCCACCCTCACGATCACCGAATCGAACTACGACGCAGAAGTCACCCAGAGCAACGTCCCCGTCCTCATCGACTTCTGGGCCGAGTGGTGCCAGCCCTGCCGCATGATCGGGCCCACCATTGACCAGCTCGCGAGCGAATACCAGGGCCGCGCGAAGGTCGGCAAGGTCGACGTCGACACGAACCGCAACCTCGCGCTCAAGTTCAACGTGCAGAGTATCCCGTGCGTGGTCGTCGTGAAGGGCGGCCAAGTCGTGTCGCGCACGATGGGCATCAAGCCGAAGCCCGAGTTCGCGAAGATGATCGACGCGGCGCTCTGAGCGGCGTGCGGCAACCGACGAGACGAACACGCGCCGCGCGGAATCCGCGCGGCGCGTGTCGTTTTCATCGGGCGAAGCGAACCGTCGGGGCTGCGCGAGCACCGAGGCGGCGCATCACGGCTCGTTCGGGCATGGAAGCGGCGCTGCCGGGAGTTGGCCCCACATGGCGAGCACCGCGGAAAGATCCGGCGCGCCCGTCAGTCCATCGCCGTCGAGGTCGCCCGAGGAAGTGCCCCAGGAGCCGAGCAGGCCGGCGATGTCCGCGGCGTCGATCCCGCCGTCGCCGTTGAAGTCGGGCCAGAGCAACGCCTGTTCGAAGCCCGACCGCGGATACCCGAGCGTCGGATCGAACGCGCCGTTCGAGAAGAGGGACGGCCGGATGAACGGCAGTACCGCGCACGAGCCGCTCGACCCGTTCGCGAGCTGCGGGTCGTAGTCATCCGGGAACGTGAGCGTCTTCGCCCGATCCACCGCACGCAGGAACGTGAGCAGGTTCGAGCGGTGCTCGTCGGTTCCGCCGGCTGCGAACGCGATGGCCGAGACCACGTCGCCCGATTCCGCCGCGATCGCGAGGTTCGGGATGGCGTCCTGGTCGCAGTCGTGTGCCAGCGTGAGCACCACGCGGTTCTTCGCCCGCCACGGCCAGCGCGCGGCGATGTCCCCGAGCAGTTCCGCCTCGTGCGCCGGCCGGTAGCCGCCGATCCCCGTCCGCAGGCAGTTGGGGACGGGAAGCGTTGCGGAGTCGACGGAGATCTCGCGGTTCCCGACGATGTGGGCGTATCCGTGCGACGACAGCATCGCGCTCGAGTACTCCATCACCGCCGGCTGCAAGGCGACGTCGAAGTGCGCCGTGCGGACGCACGTCACGCGCACCGCGCTGCCGCTGTCGGAATACGCGTGGCGCAGATACTCGGAGATGCCGATCGCCCGCTGGATCGGCGACGTGACCTCCGATCCGATGCCTCCGGTCGAGAGATCGATGCTCCACTCGTCGATGACGATCAGTTCGACACCCTCGGCGTGGCCGACGTCCGGCGCGCCGTCGCCGTTCGAATCCGAGGCGTCGGAGAAGATCCACGCGGCGCCGGGATCCTGGGTCAGGCCGCCGCCGAGCGCCGGGTCGCCGAGCAGCACGAGGCCCGTCTCGGAAACGGCGAGCGATCCGTACGACAGCCCGTAGGTCTCTTCGACCAACGGTCGACCGGTCTCATAGACATCGGTGCGCCGCCAGGTCGTCTGCCCCGCGACCGGCTCGAACCGCTGCGCGAGCACCGGTCCACCGGAGATGCCGTACGCGTACTGCTCCGAACGCACCACGAGACCGCCGTTCTGGACGGCGATGTCGCGCCCGAAGCCGATGCCGAGCCGCTGGGAAACCCCGGGCAGGACTCCGGGAGCGGGGGATGGCAGCATCGACGCGGTGATGATGACGCGGCCATCGCCGGCGTCGTCGTTCGCCTGCCACGCCGACTCGTCCGTATGCGCGACCGCGACGATCGCGTCCGCTGCACGATCCTCATACGGCGACGGCGGCAGCGCGCTCCCCGAACCGATCGCGGAGAAGTAGATGCGCTCCGCGTCGATCGCGACCGAGTGACCGACGCGTCGATCCATCGGCGCCTGGCCCGGATTGTTCCTTCCCTGCCCGAGGAGAGACTTCGTGGCGATGCCCTTCGGCTGCACGTCGAGGTCCGGGAGATGCACGCGATACACGGAGCCGCGCGTCTCGCGGTTGCCGCTCGAACTCTCCACCGTGAAGCCGGGAGCGCCCACGGCGATGCGGATGCCGGCGCCATCGGCAAGGTCGTCCGCACCGACCAGCATGGCGTCGATCCGAGGCCAATCGCCCGTTCCATGGTCTCCGACGCCGAGCTCGTACGCGCTGAACGCGAAGTCGGGATAGTGCACGGAGCTTGCCCACTCGAAGCCGCCGCCCTGCGCGACGACGCGCTCGAAGACATGCACTTCGCGCGGAGGAATACTGAGGTAGTCGTTCAACTGCTGGTCCGCGGCGATGGCGACCAACGTGTCCTCGTCGACGAAGTCGACGTCGTAGGCGTTGATCCACGTCCCGTTCTGAATCCTGACGGGTTCCTCGACCCACGCGCCGGCGTCGGTTCGCCGGTGCACGCGCAGGCGCGACGCCGCCGGTCGCGCTTCCGCATACCCTTGCGTCGAGCCGCTGATCGCGGCCATCGAGCGTCCGGAGAGAGCGAGGCGCGTACCGGCGATGCAGCCGGGACCGCATTCCTCATACGTGGTCTTGATGTCAATCTCCTCGGCGCTGGGGACGATGATCGTCTCGAGTTCGTAGCGCAGTCCTCCGGAGGGCAGCCGGAGCATCGCGATCGCTCCGGTGGGGCGCGATGCGCCGAACTGGGGATCGCAGAGTGGGTACGGCTCGAACGCGCCGGACTTGTTCCGGCGGATCGACATGCCGCTCAGGCTGGCGGCGACGATCACGTCGCCGACCGTTCCGTCGGTCGTCGGAAGATGCGTCACCGCCATGCGCTCACCGAAGTTCGGTCCCGGCCACGACGTCGTGCCGAAGGGCGAGAAGTCGGCATCGCCGAGGATCGTGGGCGTGAATGCGTCGCCGGCGCCGAGCACCTCCGTCGGAAGCCGCCAGCGGATCGGGCCATCGGCCGCGGATGCGGATGTCGGGGCGTGGGCGAACGCGAGAGCGCAGGCGAACGCGGATCCGACCGACACGGCGAACGCCGGCGGAACCGCGTGCATCCGAGGCGATGAGGATGCGTTGCTTCGTGCGGTGCCCGCCGGCCGTGGCCAGACGCGTGCGGGAGTTCGATTGCCGTGCATCTTCATCGCGGTCCTCCGAGTTTCTGTGGTGAGGTGCCATCCGTCGAGGGTGTGAGGTCGTTCCGGCGGACGTGGCTCCGAAACTACGCGACGTGTCGTCGTTCATTGGAAAGGATCGTCGGAAAACGACGGAAACGACCGAAGATGCGTTTCCGAGGCGTGAGGGTCGGAAGCGTCGCGCGTCGCGCGAAGTGCTTCGCCGAGCCTTGACCCGGAAGTGGGCGGAGTTACGCTCGACGCATGGACAACGCCACCCGCCATCGTGACGAATGGAAGCCGGCGCCGCGCATTGGTCCGGACCGGTCGTCGAGTCGTGCGCAGGGTGGCGTGCTTGCCGCGCTGGGTGTGGCTGCCCTCGCAACCGCGGCCTCCGCGGCGCCGCCCCCGAAGCTCGGCGAGATCCGCGTCGACAGCCTGCCGCCCTTCACGAACGCCGAGTACATCGAGGTG
>JBIIYI010000137.1:0-7213 GCA_044346895.1 Phycisphaerales bacterium | reverse complement strand
CGGGCAGTGCACGGCACGTGCCACCCAGTGCCAGGCACTGCATGGCATGTGCCGTGCACTGCCGGGTTTGCACTGCCGGGGGTGGCGCTATCCTCGCGCCATGCAAACCCCGCGGCAAGCGTCTTCGTCCTCCGATCTCGATTTTCTCGCGGGTCTGCTCCGTGACCTGACCGCCGACAGCGGAACGGTGCACGCGACCGGAACCGACGGAGCGCTGCACCTTCGCGTCGCGATCGGCATTCCGCAGCCGGTTCTCGATCTCGTCGCTCGCGTGCCCGTCGGCAAGGGCATGGCGGGCGTCGCGGCCGAGCGGAAGTGCGCGGTCAACTCCTGCAACATCCAGCAGGACTCGACCGGCGACGTCCGGCCGGGCGCGCGCGCGACCGGACTCGCCGGGAGCGTCGCAGTGCCCATCCTCGCCGCGGACGGTGCGGTCCTCGGCGTCGTCGGCGTCGCCACGCGCGCCGAGCGAACCTTCACCGCGGACGAGGAGCAAGCCATCGCCGCGCGCGGACGCGTGTTCTTCGGTTGAATCCGACCGACCTCGATACGGACGCACCGTCGACCGTCGTTCGCGCTCCGATGCTCCGCGTCACCGTGGCGTCAGGGCGCCATCACCGCGGTTTCACCCGCAGGATCGCGTGCGCCACCGGATCGCCGTCCGAGTAGTTGAAGCCGTCGAGCTCGCCGACCGATTCGAGCGAGGTGCGCGCGTCGCCGAGTTCCTCGATCTCCGCGCGCGGGATGAGGAGGTATCCGCCCGGATTCGCCTCGATCCACGCGAGCACCTGCGCGCGGTTCGACGCGTTCAGCCGGTCGCCGAGCCGGTCGAGGCGGTCGCGCGTCGTCCAGAGGAGCGAGTCCTCCTGATAGCCGATGCCGCCGATCCGCGGGAAATCCGCGTCGCGCGGCGTCCGTCCCGAGTGCTCCGCCACGATGCCCACGAAGCGAGGCGTGTTGAAGACGCCACGCAGGCCCGGCACCCACGCGCCGAAGATCGCGATCTCGGCGAGGATCGTCGCGGGAATCGCAAGCGCCATCGCCTTCGCGAACCGGTCGCGCACCGCCGCGCGCCACGCGAGCACGATGAGTACGACGGCACCGAGCGTCGCGCAGGACGCGAGCGCGATCCGCACGAGGCCCTGCGACGCGAACGCCGGCCACGCGGCCTCGCCCGGCGTCGTCCAACCCTGCGCGTGCACGAGGATCGCGAGCGTCGGACCCGCGAGCGCGAGGCACGCGCCGACCACCATCCACGCGCCGAACCCGAAGCGGTCGAGTCCGTCGAGCTTCTTCGGCATCGCTCGGATTCCGCCGAGCACGCAGCGCGCGGTGAAGAGCGCGATCGCCGGATAGATCGGCAGGATGTAGTGCGGGAACTTCGTCATGATGAGTTCGCACGCGAGCCAGGTCGGCACCGCCCATCCGAGGAGGAAGATCTCGGCATCGCGGCCCCGCGGCGAGAGGAGCCGCGTGCGGAAGCGCGCGAGGAACCCGGCGTCCGGCGCGGTCCGCGCCGCGAAGGCGCGCAGGTAGAGCCGTCCGAACGCGAGCGCCGTGACGAGCGAACCCGGGAAGAAGAACGCGACGAGCGTGATGAGGTAGTAGCCAGGAGGTGCCCCGTGACCTTCTGCGCCTTGCTTCGCGCGGTCGACGACTTCCTCGCGGAACGCCTGCCAGAGCGTGTCCCAGCCGACCTCGCGCGCGGCGAGCAGCACCCACGGCACCGCGAGGAACGCGAGGACGGCCAGCCCGGTGAACGGCCGCAGCCGCCACAGGAAGCGCCAGTCGCGCCGCGCCGCCGCGCAGACGAACGCGCAGGTGGCGACCACGTACGGCGTGATCGGGCCTTTCGCCAGCATGCCGAGCGCGACGAAGAACCAGAGCGCGACCGTCGGCGCGAACGGCAGCCCGCCTCGCGCGTCGGGCGCCGAGCGATGCGTCCTCCAGCACGTCCACAGCGCGCACATCGCGAGCGTCGTCGAGAGGAGCAGCACCTCGTCGGCGCGCGCCATGTGCGCGTCGGTGACGAGCACCGGGCAGACGACGAGCGTGAGCGCCGCGAGAAGCCCGACGTTGCCGCCGAACATGCGCCGACCGAGCCAGAGCGTCGCGAGGCCCGCGAGCCACGCGGCGATCGCGCTCGGCAGGCGGTACATCCAGATCTCGTCGTGGCGCGGCTCGCCGCCGGTCGCCGCAAGCACCGTCGGCGCCTGCGCCCAGTAGATGAGCGGCGGCTTCTTGAGCCGGACCCGGTCGCCGACGCGGGGCACGATCCACTCGACGAGCGAATCCGCCTCGGCCATCTGCCGCGACGCCTGCGCGAAGCGCGGTTCGTCGCGGTCGGTCACGGGAACGGCCGCGATACCGACGAGGTACACGATCGCCGCGACGATGGTCGTGAGGACCACCGAGAGAAGCAGCGAGTCCCGCCGGCGGAAGCCGCTCTGCGCCGTGAGCCTTCGGACGAAACCGACCATGCGCCGATGGTACCTTTCCCGACCATGTTCGACGCGATCGACGCCTTCCTCGGCCTTCCGACCGGACTCATCATCCTCTCGGTGCTCTCCTTCTGGGCGCTCGTCGGCTTCACGGTGCACCGGATCGTGGTGCCCGCGCTGTGCGGACCCGACGGCCGCAGGCTCGGCAGGTTCGAGGCCGAGGTCACGTCGCAGATCGCCCTCGCGTTCGGCCTGCTGATCTCGTTCAACGCGGTGTGGCTCTGGGATCGCTCCGACCGCGTGCGCGGGGCGATCTACGACGAGGCGGCCGCGCTCTCGCGGATCATCGACGACGCCGAGGACCTCGCGGCGGACGGCGAGCCCGCGGACGCCGCGCGTCGCGACGAGATCTGCCGCGCGGTGAAGTCCTACGCCGACCACCTCGTGGGGACCGAGTGGCCGACGCTCTCGGACGGTTCGACGGACCGCGCTCGGCCCGCGGCGCTCACGTCCCTCCGCGCGACGCTGCGCGTCTCCGGCACCGACGCCATGCGCGCCGCGCTCACGGACGCCGAGTCGGCGCGCGACATCCGCATCCGCGACGGACTCGAGCACATGCAGCCCTCGCGCTGGGGCGTGGTGTTCCTCCTCGCCGTCCTGCTGCTCATCTCGATCGGCGCGCTGCACGGCGAGGCGCCGCGCGGACGCAAGCTCGCGCTCACGCTGGTCGGGCTCGCGGTCGCGTTCTGCTTCGGCGTCCTCTTCATCAACGCGCGGCCGTTCGTCGGCGCCTACGCGCTCAAGCCGACGGAACTGCGCAACGTCGCGTTCCGCGCGGGCGCGGAGCGCTGACGCGCACCCTCGGGAATCCGCGCACCCTCGGGAATCCGCGCGCGCCCGGCGTTCCGCGCGCGCGTATCGCGCCCCGTCGCGGACGACTCAGCCGTTCGAGGCGCCCGCGGGAAGCGTCGACGCCGCGTCCGTCGGCGCGGTCTTCACGAACGTGAAGCTCTTGCCCTGGTAGTCGACGCGCACGCTGTCGCCGTCGCCGATCTCGCCCGCGAGGATCTTCCCCGCGAGCGCGTTCTCGATCCGTTGCTGGATCACGCGCTTCAGGGGCCGTGCGCCGAACTGCGGGTCGTAGCCCTCGCTCGCGAGCGCGGCCGTCGCCGCCGCGGTCACGCCGAGCGCGATGCCGCGCGCCGCGAGGCGCCTGCGCAGGTTCCCGAGCTGGATCTCGACGATGCCGCCGAGCTGCTCGCGTCCGAGCGCGTGGAAGATCACCGTCTCGTCGATCCGGTTGATCAGCTCCGGGCGCATGTGCTTCCTGAGCATGCCCTTCACATGCGCCTCGATCACGCCCTCGTCCTCGTGGCGGTCGGTCATCTCGACGATCGCGTGCGAGCCGATGTTCGAGGTCATCACCACGATCGTGTTCGCGAAGTCGACGGTGCGTCCCTGGCCGTCGGTGAGGCGGCCGTCGTCGAGCACCTGAAGCAGGATGTTCGCGACGTCGGGGTGCGCCTTCTCCATCTCGTCGAAGAGGACGACGCAGTAGGGGCGCCGGCGCACGGCCTCGGTGAGCTGCCCGCCCTCGTCGTGTCCGACGTAGCCCGGAGGCGAGCCGATCAGCCGCGACACCGCGTGCTGCTCCATGTACTCGCTCATGTCGATGCGGACGATCGCCTCCTCGGTGTCGAAGAGGTATCCCGCGAGCGCCTTGCAGAGTTCGGTCTTGCCGACGCCGGTCGGTCCGAGGAAGAGGAACGAGCCGATCGGCCGGTTCGCCTCGCCGAGCCCCGCGCGGCTGCGGCGCACGGCCTCGCTGACGGCGGTGACCGCCTCGCGCTGGCCGACGACGCGCCTCGCGAGCTCCTGCTCCATGTGGAGGAGCTTCTCGCGCTCGCTCTCGACGAGCTTCGAGACGGGGATGCCGGTCCACTTGGCGACGACCTCCGCGATCTGCTCGCTGTCGACCTCCTCCTTCACCATCGCGGTGCCGTCGGCCTGCCGGCGGCGGAACGACTCCTCGGCCGCACGCAGGCGCTGCTCGAGCTCGCGCAGGTCGCCGTACTGGATGCGCGACGCGCTCTCGAAGTCGCCGCGGCGCTTCGCCTGCTCGAGCTCGACGTTCTTCCGCTCGATCTCGGCCTGCACGCTCTTCACGGCGTCGAGCTCCTTCTTCTCGAGCTCCCAGCGCGCGGTCATCCCGCGGTCCTTCTCGTTGAGGTCCGCGAGATCCTCCTCGATCGCGGCGAGGCGCTTCCTGCTCTCTGCGTCCTTCTCGAGCTTGAGCGCCTCTCGCTCGATCTCGAGCTGCATGATGCGGCGCCGGACCTCGTCGAGCTCCGCGGGCATCGAGTCGTTCTCGATGCGCAGGCGCGACGCGGCCTCGTCGAGGAGGTCGATCGCCTTGTCGGGCAGGAAGCGGTCGGCGATGTAGCGCTGCGAGAGCGTCGCCGCCGACACGAGCGCGCCATCCTGGATGCGCACGCCGTGGTGCGTCTCGTAGCGCTCCTTGAGGCCGCGCAGGATCGCGATCGTGTCCTCGAGGCTCGGCTCGCCGACGTAGACCGGCTGGAAGCGGCGCTCGAACGCCGGATCCTTCTCGACGTGCTTCCGGTACTCGTCGAGCGTGGTGGCGCCGATCGCGCGGAGTTCGCCGCGCGCGAGCGCGGGCTTCAGGAGCTGTCCCGCGCCGACGGCGCCCTCGCTCTGGCCCGCGCCGACGATCGTGTGGAGTTCGTCGATGAAGAGGATGATGCGGCCCTCGCTCGACGAGACCTCGCGCAGCACGGCCTTCAGGCGCTCCTCGAACTCGCCGCGGTACTTCGCGCCCGCGAGCAGCTGTCCGACGTCGAGCGCGACGATGCGCGCGTCGCGCATCGACTCCGGGCAGTCGCCGTTCACGATGCGGATCGCGAGGCCTTCCGCGATCGCCGTCTTGCCGACGCCGGGCTCGCCGATGAGGACGGGGTTGTTCTTCGTGCGGCGCGAGAGGACCTGCATGCAGCGGCGGATCTCCTCGTCGCGTCCGATGACCGGGTCGATCTTGCCCTGCTGCGCCTTCTCGACGAGGTCGACCCCGTACTTCTTCAGCGCCTCGTAGTTCTGCTCGGCGTTCTGGTCGGCGACGTTCGTCACGCCCGACGCCTTGCGGATCGCCTCGACCGCCGCGAGCACGCGCTTCCGGTCGACGCCGAGCGCGGAGAGCACCTCCTTCGCGCCGCTCTTCACGTCCGCGAGCGCGAGCATCAGGTGCTCGGTCGACGTGTACGCGTCCTTCATGCGCTGCGCCTCGCGCTCGGCGGCGCCGAGCACCTCGACGAGGTCGCGCGACGCGTTGCCGGTCGCAGCGCCCTGCACCTTCGGCAGCCGGCGCAGCTCGGCCTCGGCCACGTCGCGGACGCGCGACGGATCGACGCCGGCCTTCAGGAGGAGCGCCGACGTCGACGACGCCTTCTCCGCGAGCATCGCGGAGAGGAGGTGGAGCGGCGTGATCTCCGGGCTTCCGGCTCCGGTCGCCGCGGACTGCGCGGCGGAGAGGGCTTCCTGGGCGAGGGTGGTGAACTTGTCGAATCGCATGGTGTGGGAGTCCTTCGCCTCCCGGATCGCGGGAGGCCGCCGCGGAGGCAAAGCGCGGGCCAGCGCGCGTGGGCGCCGATCGCGTCCATCCGGTGCCGAAGCGGCAAGCGGCGCGGCCACGCTGCCGTTTGGGCAGGCGGGGCGGCTTTCGATGGAGGGAGTTATGCTGACGATTCCGGCGCCGTCTCGCCGGGCGAACGAGGGGTCCGAGCCTTCCGTTCATGATCCCGCTCCGCGCTCATTGCGCAGAAAGGTCTCTTCCCATGGGTGATGCATCGAATGAAGCCGGAATCCTGGCCGCGTTGGGCGCCATCTTCCTCGCCGTCGTCGCCGTCGCGTTCGTGATCAACGCGATCCTGGCCTTCTTCATCTGGAATGCCTACAAGGTCGTGCCCGTGGAGCATCAGAAGCTCGGCGCTGGCCTCGTCTGGATCTGCGCGGTGCCGTGCATCGGTTCCCTCATGCTCATCGTCTGCAGCGTCATGATCCCGCAGGCGTTTCAGGCGGCGTTCGCGGCGCGTGGTCGCAACGATCAGGGCGATTGCGGGTTCGTGCTTGCGCTCATCGGTTCGATCGGCATGGTCGCGGGAGGCGCGGTGCCGGTGATCGGCCCGCTGATCTCGCTCGGCTGCTTCATCGTCTTCATCGTGTACGTCGTCAAGTTGCAGGGCTACAGGAGCACGCTGCTCCTCTCCTGAGTCCGCGCGACCCAGGGGCCTTCTCCGGACGTACCCGCGGGTCGATCGCCACGCGGGCGACCGAAACCCGCCATCGACGACGCGAGGGCGCCCGAGGCTTCGAGCCGAACGGCGCCCTCGCGCGCGTTCGAGTCCGTCCAGCGTCCTGATGGTGTGGCCGGACCGGAACCGGTGGATCTTGCCGGGGCTCAATCCCGCAGGGGAATCCCCGTCGCATCCGTCCCGATCGACCCGGTGAGGATGAGGATGCCTTCGACGATGCCCCAGATCGCCGAGATCAGCGCGCAGTACCCGCAGGTGAGGATCGTGATGAGGAGCTGCGCGGTGGCCTTGCCGTAGTAGCCGAGGTAGAAGTTGTGGATGCCGAGACAGCCGAGCAGGATGCCGAGGATGCCCGCGGCGATCTTGCTCTTCGCGCGGGGATCGAAGTGCATCCCCGCCATCGTCGGCGGTGGTGGCGGAGGCGGCGAGGTCGGGGGCGCGCCGAAG
>JBIIYI010000136.1:0-7217 GCA_044346895.1 Phycisphaerales bacterium | reverse complement strand
TCATCAGCGCGAAGAAGACGTACTGCGCGACGAGCGAGACGAGATCGATGAGCGCGCGCTTGTCGAGCGCCGGCGCGTAGGCGTCCCACGCCTCGCGCCCGATCGTGCGCGTCTCGACAAGTCCGTAGGTGAGCGCGAGCAGCGCGCGCTCGCGGGCGCGCGCGAAGGCCGAGTAGTCGCCTGCCTCGACCGCATCGAACTCGTCCTCCGAGACGCCGAACTCCCGTCCGACCGGGACGTGGTGCTTCCACACGTAGCCGCTTCGATAGAGGACGGCCATGCGCAGGATCACGAGTTCCTGCTCGCGGACCGTGAGCGACATCCGCGACTTCGCGGTCGCCCAGAACTCGAGGAAGGGCCGGAGGTGTCGGGGTTGTGCAGGATGGTCCCGAGCACGTTTCGGGGGAAACCGGCCCTGGACTTCCAGAAGACCCGTGGACACCCATCTCCTTCCCAGCCGGCCCTCGCGGCGGCCTCGAACGCCTCGGGGCTGAAGTAGCCGAGCGAGCCGTGGGCCCTCGTTCGCTGGTACCAGACCTCGAACCACTCGAAGACCGCCAGCCTCGCTTCCTCGTGCGTGCCGACCCAGTCGGTCAGCGTGAAGTACGGGATGCCGAGCCGTGCGGCCGCCCCGCGGGTCGACACGCCTTGCGAGACCACCATCGCGACGGCGGCCTGTCGGAACTCAGGTGTGTACGAACGCAATCCCGCCATCAGACACTCTCCTTCTGGCAAGCGCAATCCTGCCGTAAGGGGTGTCCACGATTCGTGCGGAGGTCCAGGCACGCTCGACGAACGACGCGCGCTCGCAGCTGCGAGCAAAGCCAACGTGAAGCGGCGACCTCCCATCGCACGCGCAGCAACAACGCTCCTCACGCAAAGCGCCGAACCCACGCCGCGAGTGCGCGCGCGACGACCACGGGGCCGTCACCCTCCGTCAAGAGATGGTTCGTATCGCGGACCGGACAGCATGTCACGAGCACGCGCTGCGAGATGGGATCGCGCTCGAGCTCCTCGACGGTGACACGGCGACACTCGATCCGCGACGCGCGTGCGATGCGCGAACACAGTCCGTCGCAGGAAAGACCGTCCGCGACGCCAAGGAACGTCGGGACCTGCGAGTCCGCGAGGCGGATCCACGCGTCGACCGCCTCCCGCGCGACTCCACCGGGCGTGCGTCCGCGATCGAGGCGCTCGTACAAAGGACGCAGGATGCGCGCGGTCGACCGTGACCAACGCCGCCGCGCAAGTCCGCGGAGCACTCGTTCGACACGCGCGCGAATGCCGGCACGATCGATACCTGCAGCGATGCGGGCGTCGACGAAGTCAGGCTCGAGGAGAATGAGGCCCGCGCATCGGGAACCCATGCGTCGCGCACCACGAACCGCGATGACGGCTCCTGCGCAAAGTCCGCCGACGACCACCTGTTCCACGCGATGATGGCCGCAGAACTGCTCGACGACGTCCGCAAGCAGGTCATCGAGCGGTGCTTCCTGCGCCGCGCGTCGGAAGTGGTCGATGTGCTTGAATGAATCTCCCGTGGAGTCGCCGATTCCCGGGAAATCCATGCGCATCGCCGGGATTCCGACGGCGGCCACGCGATCGGCGATGCGCGTCGAGAGATCGCCGTTTCCGGCGCGCGGCGCAGGCCCCGAATTCACGAGTACGCATGCGACCGCGGCACGTGCGGCTCGCCGCTCGGGAAGATGCACGGTTGCGAGAATCGACTCGTCGCGCCAGCGAAATGCCTCGAAACGACGCTGAACGCAGTGGCGCCCGGCATCGCCTCGCTCTGGCGACGCGGCTGGTTCACGCGAGGAGATCGGTGCGAACGCGATGGAGTTCGTGTGCATGCTTGCTCCTTTCGACCACGCGGCGTCTCTGCAAGATGCGGGCGGCACAGGCCGCGAACGGCCTGCGGCTCAGGCGATCGGTGTCCTCGATGCGATCTGATCGAACCAGATTCCGAGCGCGTCGAACCAGCGAATGCAGCTTGGAACGAGTTGCGGACTCGACTCCCAGAACCTCGGCGCATGCACGGACAACACGTGCGCCGCGTCGGAGGCCGGATCATCGCCGCGCGACGATGCAGGACCTGCGGACAGACTCCCCGCCGCGGCTTCCATCCCCCCACCCTCCTTCGTGCTCGACTTGCCATCCTTCCCAGGAGATCCAGCCGCACTGCCGGCGAATCTCATGGCACCTCCGCCGAACTCCGCCTGGACCCACGGACGCCGCTCCTGCGGTTCCGGTCGGCGAAATCGATGCGACGCCGCCTCTCGAACGAGTTGCGGCCTCCAGATGTAGCCATCGATGCGCGCCTCCTGCCCAGCCCCGATGGCGGAGTAACCAGCCACGTCGCGTGCTCGAGCAGGCGCCCGCGCATCCTCGCCTTCCCCCTGATCCGACGGTGCATGCACCATGCTCGCAACCAACGCCCGGCGCGAAGCGTCACGAAGCAGCGACGCACCGTCGGCCGGACCAGCCCAGACGGCTGCATCTCCAAGACCTTCGGCGAAGAGTTCGCTCGCGATCACCGCTCCCATGCGCACTCCCACGAAGGCCGTGGCCGTCGGCCGCGCCGCGCGCGTCTGAAGAGCGCGAACGATGCGCCGCGCATCGTCGCTCCACGCTCCGACCGTGCCATCTTCGAATCGACCCTCGCTTTCGCCGTGGCCGCGATGGTCGTAGCGAAGGACCTCGTATCCACGCTGCGAGAGCCCGCGCGCGAACTCCACGATCGTTCGATGCGCTCGCTCGCGCTCTGCACCGATGGGCCCGATCACGACGATGCGCATCCGATTCGCCGCCGACGGCAGGTGACGTACGTATGCGAGCCGAAGGTCGTCGACGACGGCGAAGCCAAACTCCTCGCTACCGCCATGCGAGCGATCCGCCACGATCACATGGCGTTCAAGTTCCACTTCGCGCTCCCTTGCGCACAGGATCGCGTACCTCGGGTCCGCCGCCGTTCCGCTCGGGACCCTCGATCGCAGCGTTCTCCGCGAGCTTCAGCAGGAGTGCACGCGCGACCACGACCTGTCCGAGCTCGTTGAGATGCCCGCCATCACCTGTGTATTCGGCGGAAAGCGCAGGCCATGCAACGCCCGCCACCGTGGAGGTCGCGGGCGAACCATCCGGCGATCGCGACTCCGCTGCAGCGACATCGATGATCTGACTCGCGGGAAATCGGGCGCGCAGCAGGTCGTTGTATCGACCACGCACCGCGTTCGCGGGACCGGTGCCGTTCCCGACAAGCCGCTTGACCGCCCCCTTCGCACCCTGGTCCGCCGCCTTCAGCGGAACCGTGACATGCAGCACGCGCAGTGCTGGCCGCGCGCGCCCGATGCGCTCCACCATCGCCGCGTAGCGCTCGATCAGTCCCTGCACCTCGGTGGATGCATCGAGATCCGCGTAGCAGAGCTTCACGAATGCGATGTCGATGTCCTCCCCGCGAGGGCCCGTGACGAATCGTTCAAACGCCTCGAACTTCGCGCGAGGATCGCCATTCGGACCGGCGGGACCATGCACGAGCCCAGGCAACGCGAACACGGCGTCCGCATCGCCTGACGTCCTCTCCGCGGAGTCCGAAAGCCGACGCGTCGAAAGCGCGATCGACGGACGCGCACGGAGAACCACTGCCAATCCACGCATGATGTTGCCGCCGACGGATTGATGCGCGAAGTAGATCCTCCGCGCACGCAACGCCTCCCAACACGCTTCCGGAACGCGGTCGACGTCCTCCAACCCCACGCGCGCCACGATGTCCGCACGAGCGTCCGCACGAGCGTCCCCACGAGCGTCCCCACGAGCGTCCTTCGCCTGCGGCGACTTCGGATCGGGCGGCCCAGCGGCAGCGCCGCCCGTCGGTCCGATGGGAAGCGAACCGAGACCGACGACGGATGTTGCGAGCGATGCGAATGCGATGCGATGCAGGGATTTCATGCGTGCGTGTCCTTTCCTTCGAGAAGTGCCGGTGCCTCACCGTCCACGACCAGAGCCGGCCCATCGAGTCGCGCCGCCACGCGCCGTTTGAGCTCGATGTCGCGATAGACGCGCTCGACCGCGGCGGGTGTCATGGCTGCGAGTTCTCCAGCACGCGCCGCAGGCACCTGATGCATGTAGCACCAGAGGACGATGTCGAGCGTTGCATGGTGCAGCCCGAAGTAGAACTCCTGCTGCGACTGTGGAAGGCTGTACGTGTCGGTGGTCGGAACCTGCCCCGTGATCGACGCGGGAAGGCCAAGATGCCGTCCAAGCGCGAAGACCTGCGACTTGTAGAGATGCGCGATCGGCTTGAGATCGGCGAGTCCGTCACCCCCACGCACGAAGAATCCGAGCGCGTGTTCGAGCAGATTGGGAGTGCCGAGAACGGCGCGATTCGACGCATCGGCGGCCGTGTACTCGATGGTCTTCCGAACGCGCTGCTTGAGATTCGTCGCGGCGACGACCTCGAGATAGACATCGACGGGAAGTCGCGCCACCGCCGTCGCGCCGCCCCTCGCGGAGAGCGATGCCACGACGTGGAAGTGATTGACGCGGTCGCTCTGCGCAACTTCGTTCGCGATCGTGATCTTGAAACGATCCCCCGGGCGAAACGCGGGCAACACGCGGGAGATCGCGATGTCGCGGCGCCGGTAGCATCCGAACGCCTCGAGCATCGGCGTGATGTCCACGACTTCCGGCGTCACGCCTGCGACCCGGCATGCCGCTCGACCAAGCTCGAGGCTCGCAGGCGAACTCTCGCGCTCGGGCATCAGGATGGATGTCACGCGGTCACGACCGAGCGCGCGCGCGGCGAGAACGACGGAGACGGAGGAGTCGATGCCCCCGCTCACGCCGAGCACGACGCCGCGACGTCGGAGCTTCATGCCCACCGCATCGCGAATCGCGCGCTCGATGCGTTCGCACTCGGTCGCTGGATCGATCTCAGGCACCGTCCGCCTCTCGACGGGCGCCGCGGCCTTCGATACAGCGACACCCCGCCGCATGAGCGACGTCCGCTCGTGCGACTCGGCCGACGCCGACCTGGCCGTCACGCTCGTCCGAGCGTCGAACGAGTCCATGACCTCGGGCGGTGCGGGCGAAGGCGGCTGGTTCAACGCTGGAGATTTCAACATGCCCTGCTTCATCGTTCATTCTCCGTGCATGCGGGACACTCCTCGGAACACGCGCATGCATCGTGCTCGGAGATCGAGATCTCGCCCCCACGTCGACCGACCGCGATCGCGGAAGTCGCACGCTCGATGAACCGTTCGTGCCAGAGAACGAGCGTCAGCAGCCCGAACGCAGCCATCTCCTCGCGTTCCGAAAGCGGCTGCGCTTCGCTGGCCGTGAACGCGCGCTGCGCAAGACGCGTCGCCGCCGGGCCATCGATCAGCGGATGAGCGCGCAGCCGCGCTTCCGAAAGCGCCTCGCGCACGGACTCGGGCGCCTGGACGCCGAAGAAGGCCCTTTGAATCGGCGATCGATACGGCCACTTCGGCCGCTCCGCGATCTCCCGCGGAAGGAGTCGTCGCGCGATGCGCCGGAGAAGCGGCTTCTCGCGCAATCCAACGAGCCGTTCCTCCGATCGAAGCTTCGCAGCCTCTGCCGCAAGCGCGCCGTCGAGAAAGGGATACCGTCCTTCCACGCCATTCGCCATCAACATCCGATCGCCCTGGCTCGAGAGGAGATACGGCACCATGAACGATGCGATCTCCAACTCCTGCGCGCGGCCAAGGTCGTCGAGAGCGCGCCATCTCGCCGGCATCGCCGGCTCGATCGTCCCCTGCAGCGCCTCCTGATCGAACGATGCGCGAACATCCCGCGACAGGAATCGCACCATCCACGCGCCTCCCTGCCAACGCAGCATGTGCGATGCGAACGGATCGGCGTCGCGTCCGGTCTGATCGCGGCTCCCGCATGATCGAACGCCTGCACCCGCATCCTTCCGCCCGCGCGCGGATCCATGCGGATCGCCGGCGCGCAGGAACGCACTCCACATCGCGATGCCACCATCGGTTCTCCTCGCATGCTGCCGATGAAGCCGCGATGCAAGCGCCTGTCTCATCGCGCTTCCCGGATCACGGGCGAGGTACGCGCGCAGGCGCGCCTCCTTGAAGATGTCGTAGCCGCCGAAGAGCTCGTCCGCACCTTCGCCGGTGAGCACCACGCGCATTCCCTCGTCCCGCACGAACCCCGAGAGGAGCAGCATGGGAATCGGGCCCGCCCGCAGCAGCGGGGTCTCCGCGTGATCCACCGTGCGCCCGAGCGTCTCCACCAGGCGATCCGTTCCAACGGTGATCTCGCGATGCCTCGTCCCGAGGGCCTTCGCAACCGCGTGCTGCGCTGCACCTTCGTCGAAACCATCCTCGGCGTCGTCTTCACCGTGAAAGCGAATCGAGAACGTCGTCGGTGGACCGACTCCCATGCGCGCGCTCTCGTCCACCATCAACGCGGTGAGAAGGGAGGAATCCAGTCCTCCGGAGAGATATGCCCCCACAGGAACATCCGCGCGAAGCCGTCGTCGGACTGCGTGGCGAAGCCGCTCCGCGATGCACGATTCGCTGCCTGGACATTCGGCGGACGAACTCGTCCTCGCCGCGGTCGTCGCGGCAACCGTCGTCTCGCCAACCGCATCGCGGAGTCGCGCATAGGTTCGACCGACGGCCGCACGCGATCCGCGGTCGAGCGCGGTCTGCCGTTCCAACCTCCATGCACGCGAACCGATCGCATCGAGTGCGAAGCGCGCGCATTGTCCTGGCGCGATGCACTCGACGCCTTCGAAGACGCTTCTCGTGCCGGGAACCGACCAGTTGCGAAACACCGCATTGATGGACCCGAGATCGACTCGAGGCTCGACTCGTCCGGATGCGAAGATCGCCTTCGCTTCCGATCCGAAGACGAGCGCGTTCGGAAGTCGCGCGACGAACAGCGGGCAGATGCCCGCACGATCGCGCACGAGATGCATGCTGCGCGCAAGACGATCCCAGAGCGCCAGCGCGAACTGGCCCTCGAAGCGCCTCCACGCGTCATCGCCCCACACTTCGTAGGCAGCGAGGACGACCTCCGTGTCGCTCCTTGTGGAGAACGTCCTGCCTTCCGACTCGAGCTCACGACGGAGTTCGACGTGGTTGAAGACCTCTCCGTTGTAGACGATCGTGGTTCCACGCGCGGGATTCGAGAAGGGCTGCGCGCCCCCGAGGCGATCGATGACGGCGAGCCGCGCGTGGGCG
>JBIIYI010000135.1:0-7247 GCA_044346895.1 Phycisphaerales bacterium | reverse complement strand
CGGCATCCCCGACTCGTGCGAGACCGACTGCGACTCGGACGGCGTGCCCGACGAGTACGCGCTCGCGAATCAACTCGTACCCGACTGCAACGCGAACCTCGTCCCCGACTCCTGCGACATCTCCTCAGGCACCAGTCAGAACGACAACGGCGACGCGATCCCCGACGAGTGCCAGCCCGACTGCAACGAGAACGGCGATCCCGACGACTCGGACATCAAGTGGGGCGCATCGACCGATTGCAACTCGAACGCCATCCCCGACGAGTGTGACATCGCCACGGGCACCCCAGATTGCAATGGCAACGGCTTCCCCGATTCCTGCGACATCGCCGGAGGATCGAGCACCGACTTCAACTCGAACGGCATCCCCGACGATTGCGAGCCCGACTGCAACTCGAACGGCGTGCCCGACCAGTACGAGATCAAGACGGGCGACGAGCAGGACTGCAACCTGAACAAGGTTCCGGACTCCTGCGACATCGTGCGCGGCGCGGCCGACATCGACGAGAACGGCGTGCCCGACTCGTGCCAGACCGACTGCGACTCGAACGCGATTCCCGACGAGTTTGAAGTCGCGCAAGGCACGGCGACCGACTGCAACGCGAACGACACGATCGACGTCTGCGAAATCGCGAAAGGCACGCCCGACATCAATCAGGACGGCATTCCGGACGAATGCCAGTGCATCGCCGATCTCAACAAGGATGGCCAGGTCGCCGGCGCGGACCTTTCGATCCTCCTGAGCTTCTGGGGACCGGTCTCGGTCTTCCCTGATGCGGACATCAACGCGGACGGCATCGTGAACGGCGCCGACCTCACGATCCTCCTGAGTTCGTGGGGCCCCTGCGACTGACATCGGCGCCACCGCCGTGTGTGCACCGGCGTGCTCCGAGACTCGACGCCGCGGGGCCACCTTCGGGTGGCCCCGCTTTCGTTTCGCGCGTGATCCCCGGCGGCGTCCCGCGCGCTTTCGCCTTGCGACCGCACCGCCCCCCGGCTCAGATCGTCGCTTCGGTCACGCTGAGCACTTCCTCGACGGTCGTCTTTCCAGAGCGAACCTTCGCGAAGCCGTCCTCACGCAATGTCGTCATGCCGCGCTCGACGCAGAGGCGACGGAACTCGACCACGTTCGGATTCGCCGCGATCTTGTCGCGCAGGAAGTCGTCGAGGACGAGGAGTTCGTAGAGACCGAGTCGGCCCGAATAGCCCGTCTGGCGGCACGAGCCGCAGCCGCGTCCGACCCGGATGGTCGGCCCGGCGATCCCGTGCGTCAGCAGGAAGTCGGCGATGTCCGGATCGATCTCGCGGTCCTCGCCGCACTTCGGGCAGATCTTGCGGACGAGGCGCTGCGCCAGCACCGCGTTCAGCGCGGCGCCGACGAGGAACGGCTCGACGCCGATGTTGATCATGCGGGTGATCGAGCTCGGCGCGTCGTTCGTGTGCAGCGTCGAGAGCACGAGGTGGCCGGTGAGCGCGGCCTGGATCGCCGTCGACGCCGTCTCGAGGTCGCGGATCTCGCCGAGCATGACGACGTCCGGGTCCTGGCGCAGCAGCGCCTTGAGCGCCTTCGCGAAGGTCATCCCGATCTTCTCGTGCGTCTGGATCTGCGTGATCCCCTGCAGGTTGTATTCGATCGGATCCTCGACGGTCGAGATGTTCATCCGCCGCGTGTCCATCTGGCGGATCGACGAATAGAGCGTCGTCGTCTTGCCGCTGCCGGTCGGACCGGTGACGAGGATGATCCCGTGCGGCTGGTCGATCTGCTTCTTCCAGATCGTGAGCGCGTCCTCCGAGAAGCCGAGATCGTCGAGCGACACGTTGATCGAACGACTGTCGAGGATGCGCATGACCGTCTTCTCGCCCTTCGGCGTCGGCACGGTCGAAACGCGCAGATCGAGCTTTCGGCCGAGCACCGTCGCGCGGATGCGGCCGTCCTGCGGGAGGCGCCGCTCGGCGATGTCGAGATTCGACATGATCTTGATGCGACTCGTGAGCGCCGCATGCATCTTGCGCGGCGGCGTGAGCATCTCGAACAGGATGCCGTCGATGCGCATGCGCACCTTGAGCACCTTCTCGTCGGGCTCGATGTGGATGTCGGACGCGCCTTCCTTGAGCGCGACCTGGATGATGTGGTTGACGTACTTGACGACCGGCGAACTCTCGGCCTCGGCCTCGATGTCGCGCTCGTTGACGTCCTCCTTCTCGATCTCGACCTCGTCCTCGTCGCCGACTCCGGCGAGGATCGACTCGAGGTCGAAGTCGTCGGCCTTCGAGCGTTCGGCGGCCTCGCTCGCCTGCTGGAGCGCGGCGGCGATGTCGCCTGCGGTCGCCAGCACGTGGCGCACGGCGGGAACGCCGAGGCGACGCTTGACCTCGTCGAGGAGGAAGACGTCCTCGGGGCTCGCGGTCGCGACCACCACGCGTCCGCCCTCGCGGCGGAGCGGCAGCACGTGCTGCGTGCGGCAGAACTCCGCGGACAGCGTCGCGACGAGTTCGCGCTCGAAGCAGTTCGGCGCCTTCGGATCGATCGTCTCGAAGGGCATGCGCGCGAGTTCCGCGACCACGGCCTGCGAAGAGCGCTCGTCGACCCCCTGCTCCTTCAGGATCTCGACGAGGTTTCGCCCGGGAGCCTGCTTGCGCAGCCGCTCGGCGGCGAGAAGCTGCTCGGCCGACGCGATGCCGCGCTCGGCGAGCACCGTCTCGAGCGTCGCCGGTGCGACGTCCTCGGACGCATCCGGCACGTAGAGGTCGCTCAGCCCGCCATCCTCGACGATGGGTTTCGCCGAGGCGCCGCGCGCGCCCTCCGGCGCCTTCGGCCACTGCATGGGAGGCGCCGAGCGCAACGCAGGCGCCGGCGCGGAAGCGGGTGAGGAAGCGGGCGTGGAAGCGGGTGTGGAAGCAGGCGTGGAAGCAGGCGTGGAAGCAGCCGGCATCGAAACCGCCGCGGAAGTCGCCGCAGGCGCATCGCCTACGACGGGCGCGGATGCCGTCATCCTCGAACTCGTCGTGACGGATGTTGAGGCAGAAGATTCGACAGGCGACGCGACGGACGTTGCGACGGCTGCTGCGACGGCTGGCGCGACAGACGGCGCGACGGACGTTGCGGTGGGCGTGAGGAGCGGCGCGGCGACGGACGCCCCGAGACCTGCAGCGACAGGCGTCGCGGGCGGCGTCACCTTCGCCGCCTCCGGCACGCGCTCAACCGGCGCGTTCGGATCCGGCGCACCGAGCTGCTTGAGGATGTCGTCGATGTTGAAGCGTCCCATCGTGCCCATTCCCCTCTCAGCTGTTGCCCTTGACCGCGACCTCGATGGTCCGCTCCACGCCGAACTCGGCGTGCCGCGCGCGGAAGCGCACCGAACCCTGTCCGATCGCGTCGACACGGAACTCGATCGCCGTCTTCGCCGTCGTGAGCATGTCGCCCATCTTGAGCAGCTTGCCGTTCACGCTGGCGACCGACGTCCCGCGCGCCGAATACATGACCGACTGCACGCGGATCTCGAGCGCAGCCGCGTCGACGATCGCGTTCCAGCCCTCGATCTGCGCGGCGCGGCGCGCTTCCGGCGATTCGGTCGGCGCCGGCGCGCCGCGCGGCCCGGGTGCCGCGTCGACCTGCACCGCGGCCTGCTCGCCGGCGAGGATGAAGGGATCCTTCGAAAGCTCGTCCTTCTCGATCCGCAGCGCGGCGTAGGCATCGGAGTCGAGGAGGTCGGCCGGGAGGCCGTCGCCCGCCTTCGAGGCGCCCTGCTCCTTCAGGAACGACTCGACGAGCTTGCCGGCGTCGGACTGCGGAAGTTCCGCGGCTCCGCTGCGCGCGATCGAGCGCATCGAGAAGAGACTGACGACCGCGGTTCCCGCGACCACGGCGAACAGCATCGCGCCGAAGCCGAGGCGACGCTTGGCGGGTCCGGACGCGACGTTCAGCGCCTCGCCCGATTCCTCGAACGAGAGCGGCATCGTGCGCGGCTCGTCGGCACCGTCCTGGAAGGACTCGTTGTTCCTGTCCTGCATGTCGATGCTCCCCGGGTTCAGCGACCCGTCGTGCTGCGTGCGTCCGCCGCCTTCGAGGCGGAACCGTCGTTGAAGTAGATGCTCAGGGTGAACTCGGCGCGCATCGCGCCGCCGACCGCGTCCTTCGGATCGTCGCGCGGGCCCATGCCGAGCTTCGCGATCTTCATCGAGTGGGTCCGCGTGATGCGCGGAAGGCTCTCGACGTCGAGCAGGAACTGGTAGAAGCCGTCGAAATCGCCCTCGATCACGGTCTTCAGCGGGAGTTCCATCGCGGGACCGGCCGCGACGGCCTTCTCGCCCTTCACCGAACGCACGGCGAGGTTCGACTTCTGCGCGATCTGCGTGACCTGCTCGAGGATGCGGTCGACGCCCTCGCGGTCCGGCAGCTTCTGGTTCAGCCGGTCGAGCTCCTCCTCGCGCTCGGCGATCTCGCGGCCGAGGTCGCCGATGCGCGCGGTCAGCCGCGTGAGGTCGCTGAGGCGCGTGCGCTTCGCCGAGATCTCGGTGCGCGCCTTCGCGATCTCCGCGTTGCGCGGCGCGAAGACGAGGAAGTAGGACGCGATCGGGATCGCGACGATGACGCCGTAGAAGGCGATTTCACGAAGTCCTCGACGGCCGCTCATGGGTGCTCCTCCGTTTCCTCATCGGACGACATGTCCTCCTCGGCGACGAGCGCGGGGCTCGCGGACCCCTCGGTCGACGGCGCCTTCTCCGAAGACGTGGCCTCGATGCCGCCCTGCGCGCGGAACGCGCCGCGGTCGATCGGATCCTCGGGCTTCACACGCAGCGCCTGCAGGCCCTCCCAGCCGCGAATGTCGGCGTCGGGCTCGATCCGCATCGAGATGCGGAACTGGCGCAGCTGCATGCCGCGGATCTCCTTCTCCTCGCTCACCTCGAGCCGGATCCCCGAGAGGTACGGCATGCGCGAGAGCTGGCTCATCCAGCGGCTCACATCGAGGTCGTCGGGGGCGACGCCGGTCGCCTGCACCAGCACGCGACGGCGCACGGGTTCGGGCTTCGCAGCCTCCTCCTCCTCCTTCGCCCGCGCGGCGGCGCTCGTGCGGCGCGCCTTCGGATCGGGCTTCGAGGCGAGCGCCTTCGCCGTCTTGATCTCCTCGCTCTTCAGCTCGAGCTCGAGCAGCGAGAGATTCTCGGGCATCGTGTTGACGAGGCTCGCGAGCAGCACCGAGCGCGGCACGGGCTCGATGAGTCCGCGCGCGAGTTCGGCCTTCTCGACCATCTGCGCGCGCATCGCCTCGAGCCGCTTCATCTCCGCGATCTCCTTCGCGGCCTGCTCGGTGCGGTCGTTGACCTCGGCCTGCGCCGTGCGGACGTCGCTCCACTGGCGGTTCGTCACGAGGAACGCGGCGAAGACCGCGCCCATGACGATGAGGAAGAGGGCGAGCGCGAACAGGCTGCTGCGACGCTCGCGCGCGTCTCGGACGTAGTCCTCGGGAAGGAAGCTCGGTGCGTTCGTCATGGAGTTCCTCGTGCAGAACGTGGCTGTGGCGTGAGGCCTGTCGAAGGTCGGTCGACGCGCGGTCGCTTCCGCGCGCGGCGTTCAGAGATCTGTCGGGGCGGAGGCGAGGCCGCATGCGACGGCCCAGCCCGGATGCGGCGAATCGGCGTCGGGCAGGCCCTCCGGGGCCGCTCCGTTCGAGAGGAAGCGCGCCATGGGATCGCCCGCCTTCGCGGGGATGCGCAGCGACGCGGCGAGCGCCTGGCAGAGGCCGATGTCGCGCGCCTCTCCGCCGAGGAAGACGACGCGGTCGATGCGACGCTCGCGGAAGAGTCCGCCGTAGTAGCGCGCGCACATGCCGACCTCGTCGCAGAGGCTCTCGACGGTCTCGCGGCATTCCGTCGCGATGCTCGCGACCGACTGGGACGGCAGCGACGCGCCGAGCGCGGGCGAGGGCTGGCCGACGCGGCGCTCGGTCGCCTCGGCGACGGGCGATGCGAGCGCCTCGGTGGCGGCCTCCTGCGCGAGCGCGGCGCGCAGGATGGCGGGCATCGCCTCGGGAGCGGCGGAAGCCGACGCGGCGCGCGGCTCGGCGGCGACCGGGGCGGCGCGTTCGCCAGGCGTCCGCACCGGACGCACGCCCTCGGCGAGGCGCAGCGTGCGCGCGGCTCCGAGCGAGATCCTGCGGGCTTCGGCGATGCGCGCGTCGAACGAGCGGCCGGCGACCGCGATCGACTTCGCGAAGACGAGCTGCGGCCCGTGGCAGATCGCGACCTGCGTGCCGCTGTAGCCGAGGTCGACGTACATCGTGGTGGTCGACGTGTCCTCGACCCGCCGGTTGACGTGGTCGAACGCGTGGACGAGCGCGGAGATCTCGCCGTGCACGCCGACGACGGCGACCTTCGCCCGCTTGAAGAGCTCGACGTACCGCATGACGTCGTTGCGCGACATCGCGAACGCGATCATCTCGATCTTCGGCTGACCGTCGCGGGTCGTCTCGCAGACGCGCGACGAACGCACGACGAGACTGGCGGGATCGCAGCCGAGTCCGACCGCGACCTGCGTCGCGACCACCGACTCCGCGCGCTCCGCATCGGCGGCGGCGATGCCGACGTGCTGCACCAGCATGTGCTGCGAGAAGGGCGCGAGGACCACGCGGTTTCCGCGGAAACCACCGGCCTTCAGCGCGGCCGGGAGCGTCGTCGCGAGGAAGTCGAAGCGCTCGTCGATCCCCTGCGCGCGCAGTTCATCGCTGAAGGCGACGAACGCGGCGGCCGAGACCGAGGGACGCTCGCCAGGCTGCACCTGGAGGAGCTTCACTCCCGAACTGCCGAAGTCGGCGAGGATGGGAGAATGGTTGCTGCGGAAGAATCCGAACGGCATCGACGGGCTCCGGAGGTGGGGCCGCACGAGCGACCCGGACCATCGGGAATCGGCCGAAAAAGACCGTCGAATGAGGCGAACGTCCGCGTTCCCGGCCATTGCCGGGGCCGCCGCACGCACGACGTGAACTGTCGATAATCGCGGCCGGAACGCCCCGCGCGCGGGGATCCGCGCGCCTCAGCGGGCGGTCCGGAGCGCCGACTCGAGGTCCGAGAGCGCGACGACCGACTGCGTCCCGGCGTCGAGATCCTTGAGCGCGACGCCGCCCTCCGCGAGTTCCGCGCCGAGGATCACGGCGAAGCGCGCGCGCGCCTTGCCCGCGTCGCCGAGGAGCTTGCCGACGTTGCGCGTCGTCTTCGCCGTCGTGCGCGCGTGCAGCCCCGCGCGGCGGAGC
>JBIIYI010000134.1:0-7324 GCA_044346895.1 Phycisphaerales bacterium | reverse complement strand
GCCCAGAGGTCGAAGTCTCGATCGCGCGAATCCGCGCGCCAATCTCCATCCACATGCAATCGCGCGCGGCGTCGGGAAGTTTCTCCCGGCGCCGCGCGTCGTTTCGGGACGCCAGCTTTCCCGGAGCCCCCTCATGCCGATGAACGACGCCTTCCTCACGCTTCCGCTCGCACGCTCGCGCACGATCCAGTTCGCCGCCCTCGCCGGTCTCCTCGCCTGCGCGGGTTTCGCGGCATCCGCCCGCGCTGGTTTCGCCGTTGAACCCGCACCCGTCGCGCACGCCGCGCAGGATGCGCTCCCCGCGGGTGAGGCGCTCGTGCGCGCGGCCACCGAACGGATGGGCGGCGAGGAGTGGAAGTCGCTGAAGAGCTTCCACACGCGCGCGACGACGAAGAGCGCGATGGGCGAGGCGTCGATCGAGTACCGCTGGATCGCGCCCGATGCGCGCCTCCTCGTCCAGACGATGCCCGGCGGCCGCGGGACGATGGAGATGGGCGTCGCGCGCGGAGTCGCGTGGATCGGCGAGGCCGGCAAGGCGCGCGCCGTCGACACGCGGATGGCGGAGGAACTGGCCGGTGGCGGCGATCTGCAGACGCTCGTCCATTCGCTCGAGGGCCGCTTCGAGGACTTCCGCACCGAATCGCGCGAGACGCTCGACGCGCGCATCGTCTGGCGCGTCTCCATGCGCCCGCGCGGCACTCCCACGCCCGACGCGCGCTGGACGCTCTACATCGACGCCGCGACCGGTCTCGTGCACGGCTTCGACATCCCCGCCCCGCCGAAGGACGCGCAGTCGGACGCCCCGACGGCCACGAGCCAGTCGATCCGGCTCTCGTCGTGGCGCCCGGTCGACGTGGGCGACAGCGCGCCCCGATCGCGGCTGATCGCCTTCCGCGTGGCCAAGGTCAGCGCAGGCGGCATGGAGACCGAACTCGAGTACGCGACGGTCGCGATCAACACCCTCGGCGCGGACGCGATCGCGGTGCCGGCTTCGATCGAGGCGGAGACGTCCGCGCCGCGCCCGACCCCACCCGCGGCAAACCCGCCCGCGACCGCGCCGGTTCCGGCTCCGGCTGCGGAACCGGCCTCCCCGTCGAACGCGCCGCCCGCCGACGCGCCCGGCGCATCGATCGGCACGCGCTGACCCGACGCGGCGACGGCGCGGGTCCTCCGGCGGCGTAGCTACACTCCGCGCCCCATGTCGCCACCGAACTCCGGCTCCACGCGCGGCCCGCTCGCCGTCCGCATCGACCACGTCGACAAGCGGTTCGGAAGCGTGCATGCGGTGAAGGGCATCTCGCTCGAGATCCCCGAGCGCTCGCTGTGCGGATTCCTCGGCCCGAACGGCGCCGGGAAGAGCACGACGATCCGCATGATCATGTCGATCATCTCGCCCGACTCGGGCACCGTCGAGGTGATGGGCGCGAACGCGCTCGAGATGAAGGACCGCATCGGCTACCTGCCCGAGGACCGCGGCCTCTACCGCAAGATGAAGGTCGTCGAGTTCGTCGGCTACATGGCGCGCCTCAAGGGCGTGCATCCGACCGGGCTCGCGCGCCGGATCGACGACTGGCTCGAACGCCTCGCGCTCCCGGGCGTCGCCAAGCGCCGCTGCGAGGAGCTCTCGAAGGGCCAGCAGCAGAAGATCCAGCTGCTCTCCTCGATCATCCACGCGCCCGACCTCCTCATCCTCGACGAGCCGTTCTCCGGCCTCGATCCGGTGAACGGGCGCATCGTGCTCGACCTGATCCGATCCGAGCAGGAACGCGGCGCGACGATCATCTTCTCGACGCACCAGATGCATACCGCCGAGGCGCTCTGCGACAAGGTCGTCCTCATCAACCGCGGCGAGAAGGTGCTCGACGCGACGATGACGGAACTGCGCGCGCGGCACGACGACCGCGGCCTCGTGTGCGAGCCGAGGGGCGATGCCGCCGCATTCGCGCGCGAGATCGTCGCGCGCGGCGTCGCGGAACGCGCGCACGTCCGCGAGGGTGGCGCGGTCGACCTCGACCTCTCCGCCGCGACCGACGCCGCCACCGCGATGCATGCCGCCCTCGAGATCGCGCCGATGCGCTCGATGGCGCTCCGCAGAATGAACCTCGACGACCTCTTCGTCGAGATCGTCGGCGGTGCCGACGCGAAGGGAGCGCGGATCGATGCGTGAACGTCCCCGCCAGTCCGTCCTCTCGAAGATCGCGCTCGTCGCGTGGCGCGAGTTCCGCCACACCGCGCTCACGAAGGGGTTCATCTTCGGCGCCGTCGCCGTGCCGATCCTGATGTTCGGCGTGTTCGCGCTGATGCCGCTCCTGCTGTCGCGCGAGTCGCCGCCGCTCGTCGGCACGATCGTCGTCGTCGATCCGTCGGGGTCGATCCTGCCCCGCGCGAAGGCGATCCTCGCGGCACCCGCGTCGATCGAGGACATCGCCGAGGAACTCCAGTCGATGCCGAAGGACGGCACCGCGAACCCGGCGGCCTCGGCCGACGCGATGTCGCGGCTCTCCGACCTCGCGCCGCAGCGGATCGAGGTCGAGTGGCGCGACGAGCGCTCCGACGCCTCGCTCGACGCGATCAAGTCGGAGGTGCGCGACGGGCTCGTCCTCGCGGGCGCGGTCGTCTCGAACGAGGCGCTCGATCCGACGACCTCGTCGAAGCCGATCGAACTCCTGATCCCGAGCTCGCTTTCGCCGAAGCACGTGCGGCAGATCGCGCGGGCGCTGCGCCGCGGCGTCGAGGAGGAGCGCATCGCCCGGAGCGGCGTCGACGCGGCGCTCATCGAGCGCCTCGCGTCGGTGCCCGAACCCGCGGCGACGCGCATCTCGCCGAAGGGCGCCGAGGCCGAGGAGCACACCGAGTTCCGCCTGATCATCCCGGGCGCGTTCATGCTGCTCCTCTGGATCTCGATCTTCACGAGCGCGAACTACCTCCTCACGACGACCATCGAGGAGAAGTCGAACAAGGTGATGGAGGTGCTCCTCGCGGCCGTGAGCCCGATGCAGCTCCTCTGCGGCAAGATCGCCGGCTACTCGCTCGTCAGCCTCGTCATGCTCGTGATGTACGGCGGGCTCGGGCTCGCCGGGCTCTCGGCCGCGGCGATGCTCGACCTCGTGCCGCTCGTCCATCTCGTGTACCTCGCGGTCTACTTCGTGATGGCCTACGTGATGGTCAGCGCGATGATGGCCGCGGTCGGCAGCGCCGTCAGCGACCTGCGCGAGGCGCAGTCGCTCGTCACGCCCGTCATGATGGTGCTCATCGTGCCGCTCATGCTGTGGGCGCCGATCATCGACAATCCGAACGGGCTCCTCGCGACCGTGACGAGCTTCATCCCGCCGGCGACGCCGTTCGTGATGATCCTGCGCGTCACCGCCGCCACCGAGCCGATCCCGCTGTGGCAGACGGCGCTCT
The DNA here is from genome assembly GCA_044346895.1 of Phycisphaerales bacterium. Lineage (GTDB taxonomy): Bacteria > Planctomycetota > Phycisphaerae > Phycisphaerales > SM1A02 > QWPT01. Next base: position 3,919 of record JBIIYI010000134.1, on the reverse strand, counting down.
CGATCGTGTGGGGATTCGGCTGCGCGTACGCGATGCTGCGCGTCGCGGCGCGGATCTTCCGCGTCGGCGTACTCATGCAGGGAAAGCCGCCGACGCCGAAGGAACTCCTCCGCTGGGCGTTCGTGAAGTGACCGACGCGGGCCGGCGTGCGGGTGCGGCGCGACCACGCTCCGCGCTCCGCGCGGAGACCCGCCGCGGGTCCGTTCCGACGCCCGAAGCGTCACCTCGCGGCGTCGTTGGGCGCGCTGCATTCGCCTATCCTGCGGCGGGCGACGGACGCCCTCGCGATGGCCGACCTCTCCGCATGGATCCTCTCGATCGGTTCGCTCGGCGCGATCGTGCTGCTGACGATCGTCGCGGCGCGGAGTTTCGCCGGCGACCCCGCGCGCGGTCGACGACGCTGCCCAAGATGCTGGCATGAGATCGGGCCGGAGGGGCTCCTGTGTCCCGAGTGCGGCGGCCGCGCATCGAGCGACCTGGAACTCGGACGAACGCGACGCGCGCCGTTGCGCGGCGCGCTCGCCGTCGCGGGCATCCTCGCGATCGCGATCGCCGGCCGGAGCCGCTTCCTCGACCGGGGGCCGTGGTCGATCGTGCCGTCGTCGCTCGTCATCGCGGCGACGCCCTGGTTCGGGGACGGCGGATACCGATCGGCGCCGTGGGAACTCTCGCAGCGGATCGCGGCCGGCGACCTCGACGACGCCGCGATCGGCGATGCGCTCGCGCTCTTCGTGAAGGGCGACTCCGCCGCGCCGCCGCCGAGCGATGCGTGGAAGGCGAAGTACGGACAGGTCGGGCGCGCGCTGTTCCAGCGGATGTCCCGGACGGATCCGCGCCTCGCGCAGCTGGTCGCGATCCCGCCGCGCGCGACGCTCGACGTGATCCCCGGCGACGGCGAAGCGCCGCTCGCGGTGATCGATGCCGAGGTGTGGTGGCCCGGTTTCGTCGAGGTCCGCGCGCGGATCGACTTCGACGACGGCTCGTCCAAGAACGCGCTCTTCGGCCCGGCGGGACGCGCGCCGGGCCTCCTGTTCCGCGTGGATCCGGCGCTTCTCGGGACTCCGTGCACCCTGACGTTCGAGCATCGGATGCCCGGACCGCGCGACGACACCGACGCCGCGTGGACGGGCTGCGAGCCGATCGAACTCGCGATCCCGAAACGCGCCGCCGCGCGCCCGCCTTCGGGCGAACTGCGCCCGGTCGACGACGACGAGGTGCGGTCCGCCCTCGCCGCCGCCTTCTCGGAAGGGTTGGTCGTGTGGAAGTCGGGCATGCCGCGGGCCGGGCTGCGGTTCAACACGTCCGCGACCGCGGACGAGCGGTTCGAGGGGCTCGCGGTCGGGCTGATCGTCGAACTGCTCGAGGATGGAGTGGTTCGCCGGACGAGTCGCATCTGGTGGCGCGGCGGAATCTCCGGCGCCGCGCCCCGATGGATCCCTTCCGAGGAGGACCACGACGCGCTCGGCAGGCTGTGGAGTTCGCCGTCCGAGGGCGATGCGCGGTGGAAGATCCGCGTGCGGGGCGATCGTTCGCTCGCGTCCTACGCGCAACTGCCCGCGGGCGACGCGCTTGCCGCACTCCCGGCCTCGACCACGCCGGGCGTGCTCACGCGGTTCTTCAGCGGATCGTTCGAGGTGCCCGTCGCGATCGAACGGATGAACGCGCCGAGCCCGGAACGGCGCTGGCGGCTCGTCGAGCCCGGCGTTCGCTGAGTGGGGCTTGTCGGGCGGCGCGTAAAACGACGACGCCCCGGGACCCCGTCGGGAGGCTGCGGACCGAGTGGCCCGCGCGGTGCGCCCGATGGGCGCCGCCGCCAGTCAGGGACGAGCGCTCGAACCCCAATGCAAGGTGGGTTCGGCGTCCATCGATCCCGACCTTCCACTCGATGCGCGGTGCGCAAAGGAGGCCTGGTCTTCGTCGCGGAACTCGCCGATCCCTTGGGGTCAAGCAAGGTTCGAGGCGATGTGCCTGACAGGCCGCCCGCAGGGGTCCCGGGGCGTCGGGCCGAGTGTAGACGGGCCTGAGTCGCTGCCAAAGGCGATCCCCCCGGTTGCTCGGGGATTCGAGCGGTTTGACAGGGCGCGCACAATCGCGCATGATCTGCGGACCTCAGAGGAAGACTCCATGCTCCGCAAGACCGCTCTCGCTTCGTCCGCCCTGCTCGCCCTCTCGCTCGCCGGCTGCGCCGCGGACCCCGAGAAGACCGACCTCAAGTCGATCACCGGCAACCTCACGCCCGAACTGATGGCGACCTCCGAGCGTCCGGTCGACATCGACGTGAACTGGGCGGTGAACGCCGATCAGGATCTCCGCGGCGTGTGGAACGACCTCGGCCGCTTCTGGCTGACCGACAAGCCGAGCGCCCTGAGCCCGTACCCGATCCAGCCGACCGGCGGCCAGCCGTGATTTGAGCGCTCGCGACTGGCGGGCCGCTGAGGCTGCTCCTCAGGAGCCCGCTCTCGCTCGCTTTCGCGTGGATCCGCCAGAGGTCGCCGCCGCAGCGGCGACCGCGAAGAACACGAGCGCTCGCGACTGGCGGGCCGCTGAGGCTGCTCCTCAGGAGCCCGCTCTCGCTCGCTTTCCTTCAAGTCGCCGATTCCGGCGCTCCCATGGAGCGCCGGGTGCCACGATCCTCCAGCGCCACAGGCGCGCAGAGGTCGTGGTCCATCCGCGCTTGAGTTCCACGCGAGACGCCGAGCGCAGCGAGGCGGTCCCTGTCCACGCCGTGATTCAAGACCGTCGCGGCTTCGCCGCGCCGTCCCGCGACGCTTCCGACGCCGGTCGACCACGACCTTTCACTCACTTTGTTCGTTCAAGGCTCGTGGCACCCGGTCGACTTCGTCGACCGGATCGGGGTGGGCGTTGGGTTTCGCTCCTCCGGCGCTCCCATGGAGCGCCGGGTGCCGCAACCCTGAAGCCACGACCCTCAAGCGCCGCAGGCGCGCGGAGGTCGTGAGCCATCCGTGCCCGAGTTCCACGCGAGACGCCGAGCGCAGCGAGGCGGTCCCCGTCGAAACCGGAGGCGCACGCCGAGACCGGCGCTTCGGTGGCCTTCGCAAGACGCGCCTACCATCGCCGCTTCCCCTCCGGCCGATGCGCGAACTCGCCCCCCTCCTCATCCCCGTCCGCGTCGTCGGCGGATTCGCCCGGAGCTTCCATCCGGCGACCCTGCCGCCGATGCTCCGGATGACCTACGGCCGCGAGCTCATCAGCTGGGCCTTCCTGCCGCTGATGCTCGGCGCGATCGAGGGCGGCACCATCGGCATCGTCATCAAGAAGGCCTTCGACGGCCAGCCCGGCGTCGATCCGGGCTGGCTCGATCTCGCGACAGCATGGGCCCTTGCGGCCCCGAACGTCGCCAACCTCACGAGCTTCCTCTGGGCGGCGCTCGCCAAGGGGCGGCCGAAGGTCGCGTTCATCTCGTGGCTGCAGATCGCGGCGTGCCTCCTCGTCGCCGCGATCGCGCTCTTCCCACGCAACGGAACCGGCCTCCTCGCCACCTGCATCGCGCTCGGCCTCGCCCGCACCGCGTGGACCGGCGTCATCACCGTCCGCGCCGCGGTCTGGCGCAACAACTATCCGAACGCAAGCCGCGCCGAGATCGCGGGCAAGCTCGCGACGGTCCAGAGCCTGTTCCTCGCCGCGGCGGGCCTCCTCGTCGGCCGCGCCATGGACGACGACCCCGACAACTACCACTACCTCTTCCCGCTGCTCGCGCTCTTCGGACTCGTCGGCAACCAGATCTACCGGAAGGTCCGCCTCCGGCGCGCGCGGCAGCTGCAGCGCGCCGAGATCGACGGACGGCGCAAGGACGCCGGATTCAGCCCGGCGGGCATGGTCTCGCTCCTCCGCGAGGACCGGCTCTACGCCCGCTTCATGTGGTGGATGAGCGTCTTCGGCTTCGGCAACCTCATGCTGA
>JBIIYI010000133.1:0-7327 GCA_044346895.1 Phycisphaerales bacterium | reverse complement strand
GCGCTCGTGCTTCCGTCGGTCGCATCGCGGCGGGCAGCAGCAGGCTGAAGCGGCTTCCGCTGCCGACGATGCTCTCGGCTTCGACGCCGCCGCCGTGGATGGAGGCGATGTGCTTCACGATCGCAAGTCCAAGCCCCGTACCGCCTTGCGTGCGGGCGCGGGCCTTGTCGACGCGGTAGAACCGCTCGAAGATCCGGGGCAGGTGCTTGGACGCGATGCCGGGCCCCGAGTCGGCCACAGCGATGCGAACGAGGTCGGCCGACTCAGTCGGCGAATCCGCCGCGCCCCCTGCGGGCTTCGTCGTCCTCGCGCGCTCGATCGAGACCTCGATGCGGACGGCCGTGCCCTCGGAGGAGTACTTGATCGCGTTGGACACGAGGTTCGCGAGGGCCTGCTCGAGGAGCGAGCGGTTGCCGACGACCGCGGCGTCGCGGTCGCCTCGCGCCTCGAGCGTCATGCTGCGCAGCGTCGCCGCGGATCCGAGGTCGGCCACGACCTGGTCCACGATCTCGCGGACCGGGATCGCGTCCTTCGCCAGCGAATGCCGCGCCTCTGGTTCCTCGAGGAACGCGAGCGTCAGGATGTCCTCGACGATGCCGGACAGCCGGATGGTGTTGCGGTGCACGATCTCGAGGAATCGCCGCGTCTGCACGGGCTCGGTGTCGTCGATCTGCAGGAGCGTCTCGACGTAGCCCTTGATGTTCGTGATCGGCGTGCGCAGTTCGTGCGAGACGTTCGCCGCGAACTCGCTGCGCATCGACTCGAGCCGTCGCATGCGCGTGACGTCGACGAGGCTGACGACGAGTCCCGATGGCGCTCCATCCTGATGGAGCGGCTCGCAGGAGACCTGGACCTCGAGCGGGTCGTCGGAATCGAGGTGGAGTTCGCCCGTGAAGCGTCCTTCCGCCGAGAGCGCCGACTGGATCGCGCGGTTCAGTCCGGGCTGCCGCACGGTCTCCAGCAGGAGGCGGCCGCGCGCGACGCGCTCGTCGAACGCGAGCAGCCGCTCGGCGGCGGGGTTCGCCGACACGACGCGCTGCAGGTGGTCGAGCGCGATCACGGCGATCGGAGTGGCGCGCAGGACGCGCTCGATCTCGCCGACGCGGTCGGCCAGTCGGCGCTGCCGCTCGCGCTCGTTGCGCACGCGTCGGAACGCCGCGCTCGCAAGCCGATCGAGCAGGGGATACTCGCGCTCGGCGCTGTCGCTCACCGACTCCGAGTCGAGCGCGGTCTCGAGGGCGCGCGCGCTGCGACGGCGCAGGAACGTGGTGCCGATCCAGCCCGCGAGCGCCGCCCCGGCGATGAGCCACGGCAGCGCGCCCGCACCGAGCGTGCCTGCGGCCTCGGCGGCGCCCATCGACGCATCGGCCGAGGATCCGGCCTGCGCGAGGAGATTGCGGGGGAACTGGAGCGCGGCGAACATCGCTTCTGCATCGTACGGGGTGGCGACGGATGCGTCGTGTCGGCGGGAGCGTCGGGGGATCGCGTCGGGGGATCGCGTCGGGGGATCACGTCGGGGGATCGCGTCGGGGGAGGCGGTTCGGCGTCACTCGGACGACGACGGATCGGGAGCGCCGATCCGACGCCGGGCCGCACTCACTCGCCGTCCTCGCGGGCATCGGCGAACCGGTAGCCCACGCCGCGCACGGTCTCGACACACTCGCTCGCGCTCCCAAGCTTGCGCCGCAGCGCGGTGATGTGCACGTCGACGGTGCGCGAACTCAGCACGGTGCTCTTCCCGTGGACGGCGGCGATGATCTGGTCGCGCGTGCGCACGAAGCCGGGTCGCCCCGCGAGGTAGTGGAGGATGCCGAACTCGGTGAGGGTGAGGTCGACGTTCCGCCCGTCGATGGCGACCTCGTGGCGATCGAGGTCGATCACGAGCCTGCCCGCGAGGAGCACCATCCGGTCGCTCTTCTGCGAGGGTTCGTCGATCGGCTGGGTCCGACGGAGGATGTTGCGGAGCCGCGCCATCAGGACGCGCGGGCTGAAGGGCTTCGTCACGTAGTCGTGCGCGCCCAGTTCGATGCCGGCGACGACGTCCGCCTCCTCGCCCTTCGCCGTGACCATCACGATCGGCACGCCGCGCGTCGCCTCGTCCTGCTTGAGTCGTCGGCAGACCTCGAGGCCGTCGACGTCGGGGAGCATCAGGTCGAGGACGATGATGTCCGGCTTCTCGCGCTTCACGACATCGAGCGCGATGCGGCCGCTGTGCACCTTCCGGGCGCGCATGCCCGCACGCTCGGCGTGGAACTCGATGAGTTCCGCGATCTCGGGCTCGTCCTCGACGATGAGAAGTTCGGCCTTGGTGCTTGACATGGGGAGAACGATCCGTGAAGCGAGGCTACATCAAGTCAAGGAAGCATGAAGACTGGGTTCAGACGTCCGGCTCGTCGTGGAGCCTTCCACCCCTCCGGATCCCGGCGTGGCTTCGACGGCGACGCATCAGAGGGGTTCGATCAGGGCGGAGTCCGGGGCGCGCGATGCCGCTCCGGTGACCTGCGGCAGGCAATAGCGAACGCCGTCGTCCGCGAGTGCTCCGAGGATCGCGATCTCGGCCGCCTCGCGCATCTCGACGGGTATCCCGTGGCTTTCGTGCGTCGTCCGGACGGGGGTTCCGAACCGCCGGGTGAGCGCCTCGCGCAGCGCCCGATTCCGCGCCGAGCCGCCCGCGACGAGGATGCTCGCGGCGCGGACGGGGATCTCCTCGGCGACCACCCGGGCGGCGGCATCCGCGATCGCCTCGACGACCGTGCGGCAGGCGTCGGCAGGCGCCAGCGCGGCGGTATGGGCGACAAGCCGGGCGGCCTCGTCACCCGTTCCGAGCGACCGCCGGGAGCCGCCCGCGCGGCCGGGTGGAGCGATCTCGCGCGAGATCGCTTCCGCAATGCGCATGTCGGCCACGCCGCGGAGTGCGGCCTCGCCGTCGGCGTCGAACGCGGCGCCGAGCCGCGCGCGCGCGACTTCGTCGAGCAGGTGGTTGCAGGCGCACGCGTCGAAGCCGCGGATCGATTCGACCGGGTGGCGGAGCGCGCCGTCGGTCGGCGGCGCGTCGCACGTGCTTCGGGCTGGGACGAACGTCGCGTTGATGAACCCGCCGAGGTTCATCACGATGGAGTCCTCGGAGCCGCCGAAGAGGACGAAGTCCGCGAGCGGCGTGATCGGCGCGCCCTGACCGCCGCTCGCGACGTTCGCGCCGCGGAGGTCGTAGCGGACGCGGCAGCGGAGCCGCGTGGCGACGGGCCAGGGGTCGAGCAACTGGAAGGTGAGCGGGGGCGCATGGAAGACGGTCTGGCCGTGGAGGACGGCGAGATCGGGCCGCGCGGGGGCGATCGCACCGAGCCGTTCGAGCGCGTCGGCGTGGACCTCGCCGAACGCGCGCGCGATGCGCGCGAACTCGCCCGCCGCCAGCGGTTCCTGTCGCGCCACGCGCCGCAGGTCGTGCGCGAGGTTGCCGAGCGGGTGGGAGACGCCGTCCACGAACCGGGCGCGCATCGCGAGCCCGCGGCCCGTGATCTCGACGAGCGCCGCATCGAGATCGCCGTCGATGCTCGTTCCCGTCATGGTGCCGAGCACGCGGCGCGTCGCCGTGTTCGAGATTCCATGCGGGGTTTGCATCGGTCCATGGTCGCCCGTCCGAGGCGTTCCCGCAACCCGCGTCCCGGACGCGCGTTTCCAGTAGCATCCCGCCCCATGGTCAAGCGCATCCTCGTCACCGGCGGCGCCGGATTCCTCGGTTCGCATCTCTGCGACCGCCTCGTGCGGATGGGTCACGACGTGATCTGTCTCGACAACCTGTTCACGAGCCAGAAGTCGAACATCGAGCACCTGCTCGAGTGCCGCAACTTCGAGTTCATCAGGCACGACGTCACGCAGCCGATCATGCTCGAGGTGGACGAGATCTTCAACCTCGCGTGCCCGGCCGCGCCGGGGCACTACCAGTACAACCCGATCAAGACGATGAAGACGAGCGTGCTCGGCGCGATCAACGTGCTCGGGCTCGCGAAGCGCGTGCGCGCGAAGGTCTTCCACGCATCGACGAGCGAGGTCTACGGCGACCCGGACGTCCATCCGCAGCCCGAGAGCTACCGCGGCAACGTGAACCCGATCGGACCCCGCGCCTGCTACGACGAGGGCAAGCGCGCCGCGGAGACGCTGTTCTTCGACTACCACCGCCAGAACAAGGTCAACATCCGCGTCGTGCGGATCTTCAACACCTACGGACCGCGCATGCATCCCTTCGACGGCCGCGTGGTCTCGAACTTCATCCGTCAGGCGCTCGCCGGCGAGCCGATCACGATCTACGGCGAGGGGACGCAGACCCGCTCGTTCTGCTACGTCGACGACCTGCTCGACGGCTTCCTCGCGCTGATGGATGCGCCCGACGATCTTCCGGGACCGGTGAACATCGGAAATCCGGGCGAGTTCACGATTCGCGAACTCGCGGAGATGACGGTCGAGCTCTCGGGAAGCCGATCGCCGATCGTGCGCGCGAAGCCGCTCCCGGTCGACGACCCGCTCCAGCGCAGGCCCGACATCACGCTCGCACGCGCGAAGCTCGGCTGGGAGCCGAAGATCCCGCTCCGCGAGGGTCTCGCGCGGACGATCGCGTACTTCCGCTCGATCGACATGTCGCGGTACCGCGCGCCGACGCCGAACTACTGAGTCTCGCGCGCGATCCGCCGCAAGAAACGGCGCGCGACCGATGCGAGGCCGACGCTCGTTCGAGCGGGCGGCCCTTCTCGCACGTCCAGCGCACGGCCAGTGCAAGTCCAGCGCACGGCGGCTCACGTACCCCAGCGTTCGAGGAGGAGCGACAGGTCCGACGCGCCGACCCATCCGTCGCGGTTGACGTCCGCATGGCCGCCCTCGTCGCCCCAGGCCTCGAGCAGGAGCGAGAGATCCGCGTTGTCGATGTCGCCGTCGCGATCGATGTCGGCGCGCTCGACCGTCCCGCCATGGGCGAGGTTCCACGGAGCGATCGGCTGCGTGCTCACGCCGGGTCCCGACCACTGCAGGAGAAGCCCTGCGCCGCCGCCGTTCTCGAAGAACTCGAGCCGGATCTCGTGCATGCCCGCCTCGAGCGGCAGCGTCGCGGACCGCGTGACCATGCCGTGGAGGCCGTCGTTGTCGACGACGAGCTGATCGTCGAGCCAGAGTCGCGAACCGTCGTCGCTCGAGGTGGAGAGCGTCCAGAAGTCGCTCTGCGGCACGACGAGCCAGCCGGTGAAGACGGCGCCGACGAGATCCGCGCGGCCGCTCCCGGCGAAGTTTCCGCCCGTCGACGGATAGAGGACCTGGTTGGAGACGCCGGTGAGGTACGGCTCGAGCGCGCCGAACTCGGGGAGCGCGTTGAGCGCGGGAAGTTCGTAGTACGCGACCTCGAGGCCGAGGCTGACATCCTCGGGATCCCACGCGCGGATCGGCGCGACGACCTCGATGGTCGCTTCGGCCGAGGCGGTCGCTCCCGAGAGCGGTTCCCGAAGCGTGTACTCGAAGCGCTGCTCGCCAGCCTCCGGGCCCAAGGAATCGATCACGAGCGTCGAGGGATCGCCCGGATCGCGCGCGATCGACGCGCCTGCGTTCGTCTTCGCGTCGAACGCAAGCACCTCCAGCGCATCCATGTTCGCATCCCAGTCGTTCGCGAGGACGGCGACGCGCGCCGACCCGCCGGCGATCGCACGGACGCGGTCGGGGTACGCGATCGGCGGCTGCGGATCGAGCGCCGTCACCGCACGCTCGACGGCGCGCGCGAGATTGATGCGGCCGAAGCCGAACTCCACGTCGTTGCGCTGCAACCCCCAGGGATCGCAGCTATGGAGGAGCACATGCTCGGCGTGTTCCGGTGTGAGGAGCGCATTGGCCGATCGGATGAGCGCGAGCGCGCCGTTCGCGACCGGGGTGGCCATGCTGGTGCCGCTCCAGGCCTGGTACCCGCCGTCGCGCGTCGAGCTGAGGATCGCGACTCCCGGCGCGAAGAGGTCGACGCCCCGACCGTAGCTCGAGAAGCCCGCGCGTCCGTCGGTCTGGTCGCTCGCTCCGATCACGAGGACGTTTCCGAAATCCCAACTCGCGTGGTCGACGGCCGAGTTTCCGGCGGCCCAGAGCACGTTCGCACCGAGCGATCGCGCGTACGCGCCAGTGGTGTCGATGGGCGGATGACCGATGCCCGAGTAGCTCGCGCTGATCACCTTCGCCCCGTGCTCCGCGGCCCACTGGATGCCCTGCAGGAGGTTGTCCATGCTCGCGCCGCCGTTGGCGGCCTCGCTCACGCGGATCGGCATGATGCGCAGGTTCCATCCCATGCCTGCGACGCCGGCCCCGTTGTCGCCCGCGGCGGCGGCGCAGCCCGCGACGTGCGTTCCGTGGCCGTGGATGTCGGTCAGGTTCGCGCCATCGGCCTCCGCCGTATCGCTCACGCTGTTGAATCCGGGAACGCGGTTCGCGAGATCCGCGTGCGCCACGATGCCCGTGTCGGTGACGGCCACGATCGGCTCGTCGGCGCGGTCCGCGCGGTGGATCTCCCATGCATCGGTCGACTGCATGGTGGCGTGGTGCCATTGGTCGGCGAGGAGAGGATCGTTGGGCGTACCGACGGGATAGAGGATCCAGTTCGGGCACGCATACGCAAAGAGTCCGGTCGCGAGGAGTTCACGCGCCACGCGCGTCTCGCCGGCCCCTGCGGATTGCGGCGCTCCGCCGACCGAGAGGATGAACTCGTCGGTCGTCTCGATGCGGCGATGGGGATGACGGGCGATGGCGGCGATGGCGCGCGCCCGCGCCGCGTTCGTGAGGTCCTGCCGTGGTCGCACGAAGAGCTCCCCCGAGAACTCGTACTCGCCGACGCGCTCGACCCAGGCGGATGGGGGCGAACCGACGGCGACGGGACGCGCGAGCGGCGGCGCGCCGTCCAAATCGGCATCCTCCCCTCGAGCACGCTCCGCGAACGACAGCGTCAGCGCGCTTGCGCACGCGAGGAAGATCGATGTGACGGGATGGGGGAGGTGAGGGTTCAGACGTGCGACCTTGCTCGCTTCGCGCGGGACGTGGCGCGAGGCGGATGGAGCCATCCCGCGGCGCATCCGCAGGGTCGACCCGGATTGTGCGCCAGGATGACGTGCGGTCGAGCCGAATCCGGGCCACTTTCGAAACTCGGACCGCTGTTTTCCTCGTCGGCCGAAGGGGTTCGGAACGGGTCGCGGGAGGACGTCGCGAGAAAGCGAAAAATCTGTTCGGAAAAAAGTAGGGTGAGGCTTGCGGAGTCTGCCGATGTGGTAAGGTACGAACATACACCGAACGGAAGAGCGGACTTTGTTCGGTGCAGAAT
>JBIIYI010000132.1:0-7337 GCA_044346895.1 Phycisphaerales bacterium | reverse complement strand
CCGGAGTCGTGGCATTCGTCGGATCGCAGGGCGCCGCGGGAGTTGCGGCAGCCGTCTGCGGGCGGCCTGAGCCCGCTGCGAGCGAACGTCCCTCACAGGCGGCCTCGAGCCGACGGACGAGGATCTTGAGATCACGCTCGCGCGGAGCCTCGTTTCCGCCGAGGACGCCGATGAGCTGTCCGAGCAGGTCGCTCGAGGCAAGGACCAGTTCGAGGACGCCCGGCGAGAGCGGGATCTTGTTCGAACGCACCTTGTCGAGGAGGAACTCGGCGGCGTGCGCGACCTCGACGATGCGCGGCAGGTTGAGGAACCCGGCCACGCCCTTGATGGTGTGGAACGCCCGGAAGACGATGTTGACCTGCTCGGGGTCGGTCGTCCCGGATTCGAGCGACAGCACCGCGGCCTCGGCGTTCGCGAGGTGCTCGCGGGCCTCGAGGGCGAAGTCGGCCGCGTTCTCGTCGACATTCTCGAGATCCATCGCGACGCGCAGGTCGAACGGGATCGCCTCGAGATCGGCGAAGGGATTGTCGGACGCGCTGGCGGCGTCGACGGGCGTCGGTGCCGACGCGACCGCGACCGCCGGGGTAGGGGATGCTGCGCCCTCGAACTTCGGGGAGGCGTCGGACTCGGACTTCGACTCGGACTTCGACTCGGACTTCGACTCGGACTTCGACTCGGAGGGAGCCTCCTGCGAATCGGTCGTTCCCGACGAGGACCGCAGGATCGCGCGGACGGTGGTGCAGTCGGGTTCAGGGGCGCCGGGATCCATGCGGAGCGACGCGACGAGCGACTTCATCCAGTCGCAGACGACGAGGACGGCCTCGACCGGGAAGGCCGTCGTCGAGGCGTCGATGAGGGATTCGAGTTCGTGGCAGATCGACTGGGCCTCGGCGAGGCTCAGGACGCCGCACTCGCCCTTGAGGGTGTGGATGCGGCGACGGATGTCGGCGGCGGTCTCGCCGGTGAAGCCATGGGTTTCGGCGGTGACGGCGAGGTGCTCGATCTCGGGCAGCGCGGATTCGCAGCTTCCGACCCATGCGAGGAGGAGATCCGGATCGGCCGGCTCCCTCGGGGGGGCGGAGGCCTGCTCGGCGAGGGTGTCGCAGGAGCGGACGGCGTCCATGACCTTCTGAAACGCCTTCTCGACGTCGTCGACCTGGCGGAGGACGATCGACTCGGAGAGTTCCGCGGCGTCGCTCGACGTTCGCGCGATCTCGGGAGCGCCCTCGGCGCGGGCGTCGGTGGAGAGCTGGCGCAGGAGTTCGCTCAGCGCCACGAGGCTCTGCAGGTCGTTCGCGTCGGTGAGGACGGCGGCCTTCGCGGCTGCCTGAATCGATGACTTCAGTCCCATGGATGACACCTTCCGAACGGTCCGCCCGCGCTTCCGCCTGCCGTACACGGGCAGGCTTGGCGCGCCGAGGGGATCGGCGGAGAACTCGGGGGAATGCAGCGGGGCGCCCGTATTCAGGAGGCATCGGTCCCGATTGGGGCGGATGCCCGGGAGGCGGTTCACCCACGGTGCGACACCGTGCATGGCGAGGGGTTCGACGGTGGTCGTGCGGGTGGATCAAGCGGGGCGCGTCGCTCGGCGCACGACGCGCCTGCTCGCGCAGACGGGCGCGATGAAAGTGCAGCGGGTCGCTACATTGCGTCGATAACCTCGCCCGCATGGAGAGCGCCGAGACAACGCCCGAAGCCTCGCCGGAGGCCGCAACCGAGATCTCTCACTGCGAGAACTCGGGCGACCGGGTTTCGCCTGTTGCCGACTCGTCACCGGCGGCATCACAGTCGGCATCACAGTCGGCATCGCAGTCGGCATCGCAGGCGGCATCGCAGTCGGCATCGCAGGCGGCATCGCAGTCGACATCGCAGTCGACCGCGCGCGCGCTGTTCCAGATCGATCCGGGTTGGCCATTCGTCATCGCGGGCCTCGGGCTGATCGTGGCCGGCGTCCTCATTCCCGCGCAGCGCGATCTCCATGAACTTCGCGGATCGCTCGAGGTGCATCGCGCGCTCATCGAGCACTCCGAGCGGCGGCTCGACGCGTACGACCGCTTCCTCGGGTCGGTCGACGAGGCCGAACCACAGCTCGTCCGCCGCCTCGCGGCGAGCCAGCTCAACAAGATGCCGGCCGAGGAACGCCCGTACCTGATGCTGCCGTCGATGAACGCGACGGTGTCCGACTGGATCGATGCATCGGAGCCGCTCGAGATCCCGAAGCCGGCGGCCTACCCCGACACGCTGCTCTCGCGGCTGGCGACCGGGCCGAGGCGACTCTGGGTGCTCGCGAGCGGCGTGTTCCTGATCTTCGTCGGACTTGTGTTCGGGCCGAGCGGTGCTCGCGTGCGTCTCGCCCCGCAGCGGCCGGTAAGGGCGAAGTCGCCGCGAGCCGAGGCGCTGGTCGGCGCGGGTGCCGCGACGGGTGCCGCGACGGGTGTTGCGACGGGTGTTGAGGATGTCGCGTCCGCCGCGTGGATTCCGCCGGTCGCCGCAGATGCGGCGGTGGCGACGGTCGATGCGGAGTCGTCCGCGAGCAGTGCGGCTTCGGCGGATCGGACGGAAGACGGTCGATCGGACTGCGAGCGACCGGAGTCGCTCGACGTTGCGGTATCGGGTGACGCGGACTCCGCCGATGCGTCGAGCGACGAGTACTTCGCCGCAGTGGCGCACGCATCCTCGACCGAGACGACGCTTGTCGGTTCGGATCCCGCGGAGGGCGTGACCGGTGTGGGCGAGCCGATGCCGCACGAGAACTGCGGCATCATCGAGGGTTGCGACCTCGTCGAGATCGAGGATTCGGCCATCGCCGATGAGGTCGACGAAACCGACGGGCCCGAAGCGGTCGACGTGCTCGACGAGCTCGACGAGCCGGAAATCGCGTCGGCCGAGGTCGCGCCGGAAGCGCGCGCTTCGGACATGATCGAGGCAACCGAGGCCGCGCACGTCGTGGCGAGCGGTTCCATCGAGAACGAGCCGTTCGATGGCGGAGCGAACGAGCGTGCATCTTGCGGGAGCGCGTCGGGTCAGTCCGGGATTGATGCGTGCGATGACGACGTTGCGGTCGCGGCGTGCGATCTGGATGCGTTCGCCGCGTGCGAGCCCGACGTCGCGTGCGAAGCCGACGCGGAAAGCGCTGCGGAGTTCGGTCGGCACTCGGCCGTGGCATCCATGCCGGTCGATGCGGCGGCGGACGGATCGATCGACGCGGTGCGTCACGTCGAGCCGAGCGTCCAGCCGAGCGTCCAGCCGAGCGTCCAGCCGAGCCTCGAGCCGAGCGTCGGGTGCAGCGACGACTTCCACGCTGACTTGGAAGCCGCCGCCGATCCTGTGGAGTGTGAAACGGCCATCGATGAAGCCGACGACGAGACCGGCGAAGAGGCTGACATCGACGCCGCCGCCGACGACGAAGCCGACATCGATGCCGACATCGACGCCGACGACGAGACCGACGACGAGACCGACGCTTCGGATGCCGTCGAGCGGTTCCGTGCCGAGACGGTCGAGATGCCTGGCGAGCACGAACTCTCGCCGGACGCCGAGCGTCCGGATGCGTTCGATCGCGCGCTCGACACGCTGAGCCTGTTCCACGGCATCGATCCGGCGCGCTGGATCGATACGAGCGACCCGAACGCCGGTCGCTCCGCGCGCTGATCCACTCGCCGAGCGTGCGCGGACCCTGCGCGGTTTGCGTTCTTTCCCGGGCGGGGCGCTCCCGAGGCCGTAGGCTCGGCCGCATGGAATCAAAGCCGGAACTTCATGGGGAGATGGTCGAGGATGGCGTCGTCGTCTGCGCGCGCGCGTACGACGCGACGAACGAATGCGACGCGGTGCTGCGGCTTCTCGCGGTGGACGGCGTCGGACCGGCGCGGATCGGTCGCCTGATCTCGTGCTTCGGATCTGCGAGTCTCGCCCTCGCCGCATCGCCCGTCGCGGTCGGGGAAGCACTGCGTTCGACGCCTGCGGACGCGGCGCGCATCCTCGAGGCGGCGCGTCGGGCGGAGCCTTCGCGCGAGCGTGCGCGCATCGAGGCGTGCGGCGGATCGATGATCCTGCGTGCCGACGCGCGATTTCCGGCGCTTCTCGCCGTGGCGCCGGACCCGCCGGCGGCGCTCTTCGTGCGCGGACCTCTCGCCGGCGCACCCGAGCCGTGCGTCGCGATCGTGGGTTCGCGTCGTGCGACGCCGTACGGTCGGCTGCAGGCGGCGCGCATCGCGGGCGAACTGGCGGCGCGCGGAGTCGTGGTGGTTTCTGGCGGCGCGCGCGGCATCGACGCGGAAGCGCATCGCGCGGCGCTCAGGGCCGGCGGACGCACGATCGCGGTACTCGCCGCTGGTCTCGAGCAGCCGTATCCGCCGGAGCACGCGCCGCTCTTCGATGCGATCGTCGAGGGAGGTGGCGCGGTGCTCACGGAGCAGTTGCCCGAGGTCCCGCCGCGCGCCGAGTTCTTCCCGCGTCGCAATCGCATCGTCGCCGGCCTGTCGCTCGCGACCGTCGTCATCGAGGCCGCGCAGCGATCCGGTGCGCTCGTCACCGCGCGCATCGCGGTCGAGGATCTCTCGCGCGAGGTCGGCTGCCTTCCCGGCCGCGTCGATAGCCCGGCGAGCGAGGGTTGCCATCGCGCGATCCGCGAAGGCTGGGCGCGGATCGTTACGGGAACCGAGGACGTCGTCGCGATGCTGCTCGAGGCGCGCACGCTCGCCGCGGGTGCGGTCGAGCGCATGTGTGAAGGCGCGGCGTCGGCGGCCACCTCCGACCCGGAGCCAGGGAAGCGGGGCGGTCGCGCCGCGGGAGGCGAAGGCCGTCGTGCCGGCCGCGGTGCGCGCGGCTCCGACGGCTCGAACTCACCCGATCCGCATGCGCCGCCAACGCGGATCTCAGACGACGCGCGCAACATTCTCGGCGTGCTCGCGAAGCACGGCGACCGCGCGGGTGTTCCGCGCGACCGGCCGGGGACGGCGGGCGGTCCGGGAATCGACGAACTCGAGCTGCTGCTCGGATGGCCTGTTCCGCGCATCGTGGTGGCCGCGCTCGAACTCGAGCGGGCGAGGCTCGTCGAGCGCGATGCGCAGGGGGGATTCAGCCCTGCGGCGGGGCGCCGATAGTCGCGCTCCCCGGTTCCGACTGGGGGATCTGGTCGGATTGCCCGGACCGACGGGGGAAAGGCGCGTGGACAACGCGGATTCGTGCTTGCCGATGCGCTCGTTCGAATCGGAAGTTGTCGAGATCCGCTCGTCGCGCGTTCCAGCGACGTCGGATCGTCCGGAGTGATCCGGCAGGAGGCGAGGAGTTCCCATGGCGAGGCTTGCAGTCATCTCGGACATTCACGGCAACCGCGTGGCGCTTGAGGAAGTGCTGCGGGATCTCGACCGTCGAAACGTCGACGTCCTCCTGTGCCTCGGCGACATCGTGGGCTACGGCCCCGAGCCTTCGGCATGCGTTCGCCTCGTGCGCCAGACGTGCCGCGTGGCGATCCGTGGCAATCACGAGGATGGAGTCCTCTCGCGCGGTTCATCGCGCGGCTGGAACCCCGTGGCGCAGGCCGGCCTCGCGTACGCCCGTCGCGAGTTGAGCGACGGCGACCTCGAGTTCCTCGCGTCCCTGCCCGCGAGCTACGGCGTGGGTCGCACGCTCCTCGCGGTGCACGATTCGCCCGTCCCGAGCGAGCACGGCATGAACTACCTGCGCACCGCGGGAGATGCGGCCGACGCGTTCTTCTGGCTGCGGGAGCAGATCTGCCTGATCGGCCACACGCACGTCGCGGCCTGCTTCACCACCACGGCCGCGGCCGGACAGCGGCCGCATCCGGAGGATCTCGAGGCGCACCCGAGCCTCGTGGCGCATGCGGATGCGTCGGGCGTGGACTGGAGCGAGTCGGCGCTCGTCGACTCGTTCGAGATTCCGGCAGCGGGGCGGGCGATCGTGAACCCCGGCTCGGTCGGTCAGCCACGAGACCGGGATCCACGCGCGAGCTACGCGATCATCGACCTCGATCGCGCGGTCGCGGAGTTCCACCGCGTGGCCTACGACATCGAGGAGGCCGCCCGGCGCACCGTCGCCGCGGGGCTGCCGGGAGTGCTGGGCGAGCGGCTGGCGATCGGAGCGTGATTCCACGCGTGAGGAAGGTCTCGGATCTGGGGGAAGTCATGTGGAAGGTCGAATCGAGCCAGGCATCGCATCGTGAGGTCGAGCGCGCGACGCCGAAGGCTGCCGATCAGCCCGCGCAGCGCATCGGTCGACGACTCATGCGCGCCATCGCCGTCTGCGCGCTCGGCTTCGTGCTGCTTCCGCTTGCAAAGGCCGTCGAACTCTCCTGCGCGCTTGCGCTCGGCGCGCCCGCCCCCGCATCGAACGGCGCACCGGAGATGTCCGTCGTCGGCCGCATCGGCGAGTTCGCGGGGACGCTGGCCGCGGCCGTGGGGGCGCTCTCCGGGATGTGCGCGGCGGCTCTCGCGGCGCTTGCCCTCGCGACCATCGTGCTCGGCCTGCGCGCACGGACGCCGCGGATCGGGGCGACCGTCACCGCGCTCGCGCTCTTCGCGGCGCTGTCATCGCATGCGTCGGAACTGCGCGGCGCGCTGCTTGCGCTCGATGCGGGTGCGATGGGGATCTCCGTCGCGCTCGCGATCGTGGTCGCGACGACGCTCCTCGCCGCGCGCTGGATCGAGGACGTGGCGCTGACGGTGGCGCTCGAGAAGTCGATCGATCCGCTGGCGATCACCGCGGATATCGACGCCGAGGCGCGCGACGCGGCGAGGCTCGGCGTCTCCGGAGTGGACTCGGCCTCGTATCGGCTGGCGGGCGCCCTCGGACGCGGTGCGGTCGGCCACGAGTACGACGCGGCCGTCGTCGACGAGCCGGCGCTGTCGGGCCGTGGGTCGCCCATTCCATGCCGGATGCCGGATGACGGCCCGCTTCCCCTCAGGACGGCGTGATCGAGTTCGGGTGGGGCCCGCCGCTCCGACTGCGGGAACGCAACAGGACGCCCGGTCGCGGCTCCCGCCGTCCGGGTGCGCGGTCGCGCGCGATGCACGGTCCACTTGGGAACGGGTCGGCGAGGCGCACGGGATCGACGGGGCGGTGCTACATTCCGCCCCTTCCCCATGGTCGAACTCCCCCCGCCCGGTACGGAAACGGTCCTGATCCTCGATTTCGGCAGCCAGACGGCGCAGTTGATCGCGCGGCGCGTCCGGGAGGCGGGGGTCTTCAGCCTCCTCGTGAGCCCGAGCATCTCGGCGGCCGAGATCCGCCGCATCGCGCCGAAGGGCGTCATCTTCTCCGGTGGTCCGGCGAGCGTCTTCGAGAAGGGGGCGCCGACCTGCGATCCCGCCATCTTCGAA
>JBIIYI010000131.1:0-7441 GCA_044346895.1 Phycisphaerales bacterium | reverse complement strand
GCTTCGTTTTGCCTCCTTGCCCGCCTGGCGCCGCGAGGATCCCAAAGCCTTAGACCTTGGGCTTCGGTGATCCGTCAGACAGAACCTAGCGAAGCGACGTACGCCGATACGCAACACACTTCAGATTCACGGTCGCGCCGCATGCTCGCGCGCGAGATGCGCGCGCAGCGCGTCGCCGCCGAAGTTCGTCGCCGGATCACTCCACACGCAGTGGACGTGCGACGCGTCCGCGTTCGTCGAGTCGTACTCGATCGTGAAGCACGGCGTCGCGATGCGGTAGTAGTGCGGCTTCGCGAGATCGGTCTCACCCACGAACGCGAACGTCATCTCGCCCGCGTGCTTGGTCCGCCACGCGCGCAGCTGCTCCTCGGCGACGCGCTCGTCGAGCACCGCGGCGTGCGTCGCGAGGAGGCGATCGACGAGTGTCTTCTGCGCGTCGGTCATCGATGCGCGCGGGACGCCCAGCATCTCCGGCGCCTTCGCATCGCTGCCGACGGCCCACAGCACATCAGCAGGTGGGCGATCCATGATGCGCGCCTGCGCGCGTTGCTCGTCGTTCAACGAACGCGCGAGTTCAAACGCAACCTCAACGGCCGCACCAAGCGGGCGCCTTCCCTCGTCCGGTCCCTCGCCGATCTCCGCAGGAAACGAGCCCGTGAACACCGGCGTCACCGTCGCGACTCCGTCGACGAACGCCGCGTGCAGCACGAAGTGATGGCCCTCGATCTCGAAGGCCCACGCGGGATCGGCGGGTGCGCCGAAGAAGTGGATGGCGTACAGGTCGTCGCCGTAGGTGGGCGGCGCGACGCCGGCGGCCTTCTCGTTCTTCCCGTTGATCGCCTCGACCGCGCGGATCAGCCGCCACTGCTCGCGGCCCGCGACCGAGAGGAACCGGTCGACGAGCGCGAGCGCGGCCGCCCGCGTCTCCTCGTCCATGTCGCGGAGGAAGAGCCCGTCCCGATCGCCGCGCGCGAAGTACCACTTCGTGCGCTCGGCGTGACCGAGGTCCCGCAGCGCCTTCCCGCGTTCCGACTCGGAGAGGCTCGCGACGAAGCGGTCGGCCGCCGCGACGAGTCCGTTCGCCCGCGCGTCTTCCTGCGCGGCGGAAGGAGGAGCGGACGGCTGCGCGCTTGCCGCCCAACCGGAGAGGAGCGCCGTGCCCGAAAGTCCGAGTGCGAAGGCCTTCCAGTGCGTCATGCCGCGCATCGTCGCAGGAACCGTGGCACAATGGAAGCACGTCATCCGACGCGCATCCATGAAGCCGATCGCCGAACTCGCCTACTGCACGAACGTCCACCCGGGCGAGACGCTCGCACGGACGCGCGCGATGCTCGAGCAGCACGCGGTGCGCGTGCGCGAGCTGACGGGGCCGACGCGCACGCTCGGGATCGGACTCTGGCTTTCCGCGCAAAGCGCGCGCGACCTGCTTTCCGAGAACGAGGGAATCGTCCGCTTCCGCGGCTGGCTCGAGGAGCGCGGCCTCGCGGTGCGCACGATCAACGGATTTCCCTACGGCGACTTCCACGGCGAGACGGTCAAGACCCGCGTCTACCACCCGCACTGGGCCGATCCGAATCGATCGCTCTTCACGCTCGATCTCGCGCGGATCCTCGCGGCGCTCGTCGAACCGGGCACGCGCACGGCGTCGATCTCGACGGTTCCGATCGGCTGGCGCAGCGACTTCACGAACGAAGGCTGCGGCGCGAGCGTTGGGCTTGCCGCCGCGCAGCTCGAGTGGGTCGCCGAGCGCCTGCGCGAGGTCGAGGACCGGACCGGCGTGCGCGTCACAGTCGACCTCGAGCCCGAACCCGGCTGTCTGCTCGATCGTGCGGAGCATGTCGTGAGCCTCTTCGATCAGTGCTTCCAGAGCGAGACGACGCGGACGTATCTCGGCGTCTGTCACGACATCTGCCACAGCGCGGTGATGTTCGAGGAGCAGGATGAGGCGCTCGGGCTCTACGCGCGCAACGCGATCCGCGTCGGCAAGATCCAGGTGAGCGCCGCGATCTCATGCCATGGCGCACCGAAGGAACTGGCCGAACTCGCGCAGTTCGACGAGTCGCGCTACCTGCACCAGACGTGCGTGCTCGCGGGTTCTGGCGAGGTGCGCTTCTTCGAGGATCTCGGTCTCGCGCTCGATGCGATGCCCGACGGATTCTGGCGGACGCACTTCCACGTGCCCGTCCATCTCGACGCGATCTCGCGACTCTCGACCACCGCGAAGGAGATCCCGGGCGCGCTCGCCGCGGCGTCGAAGGTCGATCCGCCCGTCTTCGAGGTCGAGACGTACGCGTGGACCGTGCTGCCGCCGCATCTCCGCGAGCGCGATCTCGCGGCAGGCATCGCGAAGGAGCTCGCATGGACGCGCGCCGCGCTCGAGCGCGCGGGATACGCGATCGACGACGGCGATGTCGCGAGCGACGGTGTCGGCGAGGTGCGCGGGTGATCACGCACTCGTCGGCGTCGAGCGCTTCGCCACGGCGACGAGGCACGGCCCTTCGCGCCTGGCTCGAGATCATGCGCATCTCGAACCTGCCGACGGTGCTCTCGAACGCGATCGCGGGCGCGACGCTCGGCGCATGCGCGCTCGCCTTCGAGCGCGCGCGGCGCGACGGGCTCGCGGTCTGGTTCGGGAACTTCGCCATTCCCGTCGGTCCGAGCGGGCCCGAGCTCGCGTGGCTCTCCGCATCGGGCACGGCGCTGTTCCTCGCACCTTTCGCGATTCCGCTCTGCGCGTATCTCGGCGGCATGGTGCTGAACGACGCCTTCGACGCAGCGATCGACGCGCGCGAGCGGCCCTCGCGACCGATCCCGAGCGGACGGATCTCCCGACGCGCCGCGTTCACCGCGGGTTTCGGCCTGCTTGGCGCAGCGATCGCCCTCGCGGCATTCCGCGGATCCGCCGCGGTCGTCGCGGCCACCGTGGTCCTCGCGACCGCGATCGTCGTCTACGACCGCTTCCACGCAAAGTCGGTCACGAGCACGCTGCTTCTCGCGCTCTGCCGCGCGCTCGCCGCACTCATCCCGATGCTCGCCTTCGCAAACGGCGATCTCGAGCTCCTCGTCCGCCGCGGCGCGATCGCGCTGCCGATCGCCCTTGCGGCGTGGACGCTCGGGCTCTCGCTGCTTGCGCGCAACGAGATCGCACTGCGCGACGCCGACGCATCGCGCGCCGACGCCGCCGCGCAGCCCTGCCCGAAGTGCGGGCACCTCATGGTCGAGAAGAGCCTCGAGTCGTGCCCGGAATGCGGCCACCGGAGCACCGATGTCGAGCGGCGCGGCGTCGCGCGCACGCGCGCCGATCTCCGCGCGGGATACCGCAACCTCGTGCCGATCGGCGCCGTGCTCGCGCTGCTCGCCGCGTTCTTCACGGCGCATGTCGCGCTCCTCAACCGCGGCCGCGGAGCCGGCGACACGCTCGCCACCGGAAATCCGGGCGCTGCGATCGTCGTGGCGATGATCCTCGCGCTCGTCGCCGTCCGCGCCGCGCAGATCCTCCGCCGCGAGCCCGCGCGTACGCCCGATGCCATCGGCATGCTTATCGCGTGCCTCGCGCTCATTGACGCGATGGCACTCGCAACCGGCGGGCACTGGCTTGCGGCCCTCGTCTGCCTTGCGCTCTTCGCGCTCACGCGTCGATGGCAGCGCCGCATCGCGGGAAGCTAGGCTCGCAAGCCGCTTCGTCCCGATCGATTCTTCAAAGCGCTCGCGCCCACATCGCGACATCGCCGATCCTCCTCCCGCGAAAATCCGCACCGGGATTTTCGTTCGGAAAAACTGCCGCAGTTCTCAAGGGAGCCCGACAGGCGCGGCATGATGCGCGTGTCGGAGAGGCGCATGCCGCGACCGACGCCATGCAGGGTGCGTGAGACTGCGTGCGCGAAAATACTGGGCGAAACCGTGTGCGAAACTGCGTGCGAGGACTTTCGCGCGTGGGCTCAGGTGGGTGGACCTGGGGGTGAGGATCTCGGAATCGCCCGCGGCTGCGCGGGCAGCGCCTGCTCGTTCGAGCGGGGAAAGGACTGCGGTTGCCCGCAGCGGATGTCGCATGCATTCGGTCCGTCCACGGCCCATCGCGGCGCGACGACCTGCACGGCTCCGCTGCGGGTCCGCGAGTGTGGTCGCACGACGTCGGGTCTCCCACCTGACGAAGGGCACCCGCCATCGAGGCGTCCGGCGGCGTGCGAGGAACGCGCGCCGGGCGATGTCGACGTGCGCCCGTCGGCCGCGGCACTCGTGTCGCATGGAAGAAGCGACGTGTGGAAGAGATGACGTGAGGAAGAGATGACGTGCGGAAGAGATGACGTGCGGAAGAGATGACGTGCGGAAGCCGTCGCGCGGCGCATGACGTTCTTGCGCGGCGGACCAGCGCGGAATCGACCGGGATCCAGCCCGGACTCGACGTGTCGATCGGCGAGCGCGTTGCTCGCACATGCCGGGCATGACCCGGAGAAGGTGAGGTCGGAATGGTGACGACGGACGTTTGGATGACGTGGGCGGCGCGCGCGGATGAACTGCCGCTTCCATCGGGCATGAGCCGGCGACAGGCGCCACGGCGCGGGATGGCGGAGGCGCGCGAACTGATCGACGAGTCCTTCTCGAATGCGTCGCGCGAGCGCGAGGCGGATCACATCGGGCTCGCGTGGCCCGAGGCGATGGACGAGGTGGCGGATCAGTTGAAGGGCGCGGTGATGGGTGATGCGCCGGCCGACCCGACGATCGGTCTGAGATCGAGCTCGACAGCCGACGCAACGACCGACGTGGGCACGGATAGGGCTGTCGCATCGAGTCGGCGGCGGCGCTTCCAACCCGCGGGTCGCGTGCTCGCGTTTCTTGCGGCGGGCGGCGTCGCGGCCTGCGGCATGGTCGCAGCGCCCGGCTGCGAGACGCTGGTTCCGATCGCGGTGCATGCGACGGTCACCGCCTGCATCGAGATGATCAAGTCGCTCTTCGATGCACCGGCCGACCAACTGCCGGAGGGCTACATTCCGTGCAACAACTTCGTATGGCCGATCCAGGGGCATGAACTGAAGTTCTGCCTGTTCTGCAATCCGGCCGTCCCGAACGAGGCCTACGTGCAGTTCCAGTGCGAGGGGAAGTACTACCCGCTCCGGCTGCGACGAATCGAACGGCCGGCCGCGGCGTCGACCGAGGAGCGGCTCTCGATCGAGTCGATCAAGTGCCACGAGCGCTTCCTCCTGGAGATCGAGTCCACGATCGCGCCATTCATGAGCGGCGCGACATGCGCGATGCGGTCGCCGAACCAGCGCGTGCTGCCGTCGGTCGCGCACTACGGCACGCTCGACGTGCGCATCGACGGAGCGCCCGCCCCGCGCGATGGCGACTTCACGGTCGAGGCCGGTTCGCGCATCGAACTCGACGGCTCCTTCGATGAAGTCGCGCACTACGCGATGATCTGCGGAGTCGACGAGCTGACGTTCAAGGACTCGCAGGGTCTGTGGAACGTCCACGCCAATCCCGACGTGAGCGCGATCGCCATCTTCCGCAACGGAACGCTGCACGACGCGCGGTTCCTCTTCGCGCCGATGCCGCCCGAGGGTCTCGGTGACTGACGCGTCGTCGACTGCGTCGGCAAGAGCGCACCGTGCGTGCAAGAGGTTCGGCCGACCGCCGGAGTGCGCCTCACGGCGGTCGGCCGGCCTTCGATCCGAACGGCGCCCGAATCGCGATCGAACGCGTCCGGGTGCGGTCGATCGGCGGATGTCCGCGACCTCCGCCCGTCCGGGCACGCTTCACGGAGAGGCTGCATCTCCACCGGGCGTCAGGCAACCGGCGAATCCTCGCGTCCATCGGGCATCGCCCATGGATCGATCCACCCAGATGGCCCGGTGCGTGCCCGCGTGGTGCGCACCGGGCTTCGATGGCCGCATGACCGCGCCGACCGTACCATCCGGGTCCGGCCGTGCGCACCTGCGTCATCAACATCGTCGGGCTCTCTCCGAACCTGATCGGCGACTCGACGCCGAACATCCGCGACTTCGCGCGCCGGACCGGCGGCGTACGCACGCTCCGGCCGCCGCTTCCCGCGGTTACCTGCACGTCGCAGTCGACGATGCTGACCGGCCTCGCGCCAAGCGGGCACGGCATCGTCGGCAACGGCTGGCACGACCGCGCGCTCGGCGAGGTGCAGTTCTGGAAGCAGTCGAACCAGCTCGTCTCCGGCGAGAAGGTCTGGGAGACGGCCCGTCGCATCGCGCCCGGATTCCACGCGGCGAACGCCTTCTGGTGGTACGCGATGCACGCGACCACGGACTGCATGGTCACGCCGCGCCCCCAGTACCGGGCGGACGGCCGCAAGATCCCCGACTGCCTCACGCGTCCCCCGGAACTGCGCGACGAACTGCAGGCGGCTTACGGCAACTTCCCGCTGTTTCGCTTCTGGGGGCCGATGGCCGACATCCGGTCGAGCGCGTGGATCGCGAACGCCGCATGCGACATCCTGCGGGCACGGAGCGACGAGCGAACGCCGTCGCTCGACGGTCGTTCGTTCGATCTCGTCCTCGTCTATCTGCCCCACCTCGACTACGTGCTGCAGAAGCTCGGGCCGGGCGATGGAAGCGGCGTGCTCCGCGACGACCTCCGCGAGATCGACCGCCTGGTGGCGGCGCTCCTCGCCGCGTGCGACGCGTCCGGGCACCGCCCGCTCGTCGTCAGCGAGTACGGCATCGTGCCCGTGCGCGACGCGGTGTGGCTCAATCGCGTGCTCCGCGATGCCGGATACCTCAGGGTGCGCGACGAAGGCGGACGCGAGCATCTCGACCTCGAGTCGAGCCGCGCGTTCGCGGTCGTCGATCATCAGGTGGCGCACGTCTCGGTGCGCGATCCGGCGGACGTCGCGGCCGTCGAGGCGATCCTCGCGAAGGTCGAAGGCGTCGAGCGCACGCTCTCGGGCGACGCGCGCAGCGGCGCCGGTCTCGACCACCCCCGCGCGGGCGACATCGTCTGCGTGAGCGCGGTCGACCGGTGGTTCGCCTACGGCTGGTGGTTCAACGACGCCGATGCGCCCGACTACGCGCGCACGGTCGACATCCATCGGAAGCCCGGCTACGACCCGTGCGAGCTCTTCCACGACCCCCGTCGGCTCTGGCCGAAGGGCCACGCGATGGGCAAGCTCCTGCTGCGGAAGCTCGGCCTGCGCGCGCTGCTCGACGTCGTGCCGCTCGACGCATCGCTCGTGCGCGGGTCGCATGGGCGCGTCGATGTGCCACGCGGATTCGATCCGGTCCTCATCGGCGAACTCCCCGATCCCTTCCTGGAGCAGGAGCTCCCGATGGCATGCGTGCGCGACGCGATCCTCGCGTCGACGCTCGGCGAGGCGCACGCCCGCGCGGTCGAGGAGAACCTCTGCGACGCGACGCGCGCGCTCCTCCGCGGAGGACGCCGCTGATGCGCGCGTTCTGGGGGGTCGTACTCGTCCTCC
>JBIIYI010000130.1:0-7487 GCA_044346895.1 Phycisphaerales bacterium | reverse complement strand
GCATGCCGCGGGCCTAGCGTGGAGTGGATGAAAATCCACCAGCTACTGGTTGATTTTCCGTCATCATGGTCGGCTGTCGCCGACGCCTCGTGCTTCGCGCTCGGCGGCCCGGTGCTTCGCCGCGCCTGCGAATCACGCCACGCGACACTGGATCGCGACTCGCGTGTTTATGGGAAGGAAAGAAAGGCGTAGAGGAAAGAGAGTAGAGGAAACTCAGAACGGGTCCCTCGCGACACGGAACCCGATGTCCTTGCTCGCGTTGTCCGGCGTGCTGCTGCCGCGGGTGGAGGAACGCACGTTGGACGTGAAGTCGTACCAGCCGCCGCCGCGCAACACGCGGTACGACAACGCATTGCCCTCAACCGCCTCCTGCCCACCTACTTCCTTCGGGTATTCGGCGTCCGTATCCGTCACCCACTCCGACACGTTCCCGTGCATCTCGTGGAACCCCCATGGGTTCGCGGGCAGGCTTCCGCAGGCGACAGGGTTCATGCCTTCGAAGCACACCTTCCACTTCGTGATCGTGTCGCCGAACGAATACGCCGTCGTCGTCCCCGCGCGGCACGCGTACTCCCACTCCGCCTCACTCGGCAGCCGAAGCCCCACCACTTTGCAGAAGCGCTGGCAGTCATCCCACGACACCTGCTCCACCGGATTACTGGCTCCCTCGAAATGCGACGGATTCGCACCCATCACGCGCTGCCACTGCTCCTGCGTCACCTCTGTCTCGCCGAGGTAGTAGGCCTTGCCGATCGTTCGCCTGTGCTGAGTCTCGTCATCAAATCGATCAACCTCCGACACGGGCGATCCCATCATGAAATCACCCGGCGGACACAGGAGCATCACGATCCCCGTTTTCTTATCGCGCACCTTCCAAGGCAACCCAGTCGCCAACATGCGGGCTCGCCCCTCGTCATCGGTCACGACGCTGGGGTCGGGGAGTTCGGCGATGACCTCACACCAAAGTTGCGGCGTGCACGGCTGCGGTGATGTCGCCTGAGCAGGCGCGACCTCTGAAAGAACCGTCGCACTCGCTTGCTCCACCTTCACTCGCTCGCGCTCCGCCCGCAGCATCTCGACAAGCTTCGGCTTGATAAGCTTCCAGTGGCTGTGGCTATACTCGAACGCATTGTGGCGCTGGAGCTCCGTCACCGCCCGAGGCATCGCCTCGCCCGTCGGCCACACGAACTGCGGCATCGTCACGGGGACGATGTGACGCCCGGTCTGGATGGCATACTCGAGTTCCCGCCGCACCCAGTCCCCTTCGTGCACGCACCGATCCAGGCACCCAGGCGAACAGATCAGCACGAAGATCCGCCGCGACTCGATCTCGCGGAGCAGTTGCTCGTCGAAGTGCCCCGCGCCGAGGCTGTCCACATCGAGGAAGACATCGAAGCTCTGCCCCTCGAGGTACTCCTGCATGATTCGCGCGACATCGCTACCCGTGCCGCGGCGATAGGAGATGAACACGCCGTTGTCGGTCATGGTGATTGTGCTCTCGTGGCTCGACGATTCCCAATCGCTCAGCGTCCCGACGCAGCCCGCCGGGACGCGCACGCTCCCGCGAGCCACGACTGCGGCCGGAAATCGTAAACAATCACCACCGCGATTGGTAGCCTCAAGACCCGCCCGCCCCGGAGCAATCCCCGAAAAAGCGCAGCGGCAGGCGAATCGCCTGCCGCTGCGTCGATTGCGGTTCTCGACCTCACACGAGCTTGGGGAAGCTCGGCTGACCGGCCTCATTCGGCTTCGCCGCGAGGTCCTTCACCACCTTCACGAGGTCCTTCACGTGCTGCGCGCTCTCGTTGAAGAGCGCCTGCTCGTCGGCGGTCATCTTGATCTCGACGATTCTCTCCATGCCGCCCTTGCCGAGCACGCACGGAACGCCGACGAAGTAGCCCGCGCCCTTCGCGCCCGGCGCGACGCCGAACTCGTTCTCGCAGTAGGCCGCGCACGGCAGGATGCGCTTCTTGTCCTTGATGATCGCCTCGGCCATCTGGATCACGCCCGACGCCGGCGCGTAGTACGCCGAGGTGCCCATCAGCTGCACGATCTCGCCGCCGCCGACCTTCGCGCGCTGCACGCACTTGTCGATCGTCTCCTTCGAGAGGAGCTGGTCGATCGGGATGCCGTGGACGCTCGTGAAGCGCGGCAGCGGAACCATGTCATCGCCGTGCCCGCCGAGGAGGAGCGCCTGGATGTCCTCGATCGAGCAGCCAAGCTCCATCGAGAGGAACGCGCGGAAGCGCGCCACGTCGAGGCAGCCCGCCTGGCCGAGCACGCGGTGCGCCGGGAAGCCCGACGCCTTCCACGCGGTGTAGACCATCGCGTCGAGCGGATTCGAGAGGACGATGATGATCGAGTTCGGCGCGTGCTTCGCGACCTTCTCGGCCACGCTCGACACGATGCCCATGTTGGTCACGATCAGGTCGTCGCGGCTCATGCCCGGCTTGCGCGGGATGCCGGCGGTGATGACCACGATGTCGCTGCCCTCGATGAGCGCGTAGTCGCTGCCACCCGAGATGCTGCAGTCGAAGCCCTCGATCGGCGCGCTCTCGTAGAGGTCGAGCGCCTTGCCCTTCGCGACGCCGTCGTTGATGTCGATGAGGACGATGTCCCCGAGTTCCTTCGAGGCGGCCCAGACAGCGCAGGCGGCTCCGGTGTTGCCTGCTCCGATGATCGAGATCTTCGCGCGACGCATGTGATTCGGACTCCGTATTCGGGAATGAAGGCCGCGCCGTGCGGCGCGGAAGGGCGGAGATGATAGCGCGTCGGTCCCCCCGCAACGGAGTGCCCGGAGCCGTTTCGACGCCGCGAACTCCGGGATTTGCGCGCGCGCAACCCCCCGCGCACCGCTCTTCCCAGGCGTCCGGGTCGTACGAGGTGTCCGAGACGTCCCGCCGCCGCCGGCGCCCGGTCAGCCCTTCTTCGTATTGGCCGAGATCCGGTCGGACAGCGACAGCAGGATCGCGGAGACCACGAACACCATGTGGATCCCGCTCGACCACCAGAGGTCGCGGTCATCGGCCTTGCCGACCTGCATGAAGACGCGGAGGAGCTGGATGGCGCTGATCGCCACGATCGAGCCGAAGACCTTCTGCTTGAGTCCGGATGCGTCGAGCTTGCCAAGCCAGCTCGGCCGGTCGGCACCCTTCAGGTCGAGCTTCGAGATGGAGTTCTCGTATCCGCTGAGGACCACCATCAGCACGAGGTTCGCCGTGAGGACGACGTCGATCAGCGAAAGGACGAGGATCGTCGTCTCCGCCTCGGTCAGGACCGTCATCTCGGTGAGGAGGTGGAACAGTTCGCGCCCGAACTGGACAAGCAGCGCGATGAGCGAAAGCACCAGGCCCGCGTAGAAGGGCAGCAGAAGCCAACGGCTCGCGAAGAGCGTGCCCTCGAGCATGCGCTCGACGGGGCCGATCCTCGCAGACGGCTCCTCCGTGTCGGGAAGCTTCACGGGCTGGCCGATCTCGCTCTTCTCGCTCTTCTCGCTCTTCTCGCTCACCGGATCACCTCGGAAACCGAAACCCCCGCGGGGGCCTGCGGACCGGAATCGGCGGGTACGCCCTCGCCGATTCCCGCGACCGACCGAAAAACGACGCGACCGCCCGAAACGGCGGCCGCGCTGCATGCGCCAGAAAGGACTCGAACCTTCGACCTCACCCTTATCAGGGGTGTGCTCTAGCCAGCTGAGCTACTAGCGCGCTACCTCGACTTGCGTCGGGTCGCGGAGTATAGCGGAGGCCCCGATGAGCCGCAACGCTTGGGAAAGCCACGGAAGTTCGACGTCCCCGCCCGTCCGAAGGACCGGAAACCCAGCCCCCCCGCGTCACCAGGCGGCCAGGTCGCCGACGAGCGGTTCCACGAGATCCTTCATCGTCACGATCCCGAGCGGTCGCTCCGGTGAGTCCGCCACGATCACGAGTTGAACGCGCTCCCGCCGCATGATGCCGACCACCTCGAGCGCGGGCGTGGCCGGCGCCACGAGCACGGTCGTCCGGAGCAGCGCGGCCGTCTGCTCGACCGATCGCGCCATGTGATCGATCGCCGACACGATTCCGACCACGCGTCCGCTCGTCTCGACGACCGGAAGCCGGCTTGCCCCGCTCCTCGAGAAGATCCGCGCGCGCTCGTCGGGCGACGCGCCCGCGGAGATCCACGCGACGTCCCTCCACGGCCGCATCTCCTGACCGACGGTGATCCCGCGCATCGTGAAGACGCGATCTGCGAAACCGAGCTGCATCTCGCTCAGTCCCTGCGCCCCGACGCCTTCCGCGAGCAGCGACGCGACCCTCGCGCGCGCGCCGATCGCGTCTTCGGAAGCGGCTCTGCCGAAGACCCGCACGGCGAGCGCTCCGATCCCTGCGACGAGCGGCACGACGCCCGTCCAGCAGAGCAGGCGACGCAGGATCGCGAGCAGCCCCGCGTAGCGCGGCATCCAGCGGTCCGCATGGACGCGGAAGAGATCCTTGGGGAGGACCTCGCCGAACAGGAATACGACTGGCAAAAGCACCACGAGGTCGAGGACGACCGCGGTGAGGACGCCATATCCGAGCGCATCGAAGACCTGCGACGTGCCGAAGCTCGCGAACCAGCCCGCGATCGCGTTCCCGACCAGAAGCGTCGCGAGGAGTCGTCGCGGGCGCGCGTACTCCGCCGCCAGTCGCTTCGCGCCGCGGTCGCCGCGCGAGGCGCGGATCGAGAGGCGCACGCGCGAGAGCCGGTACATGCCCGTCTCGAGACCGGCGAGGAGCCCCGCGGCGAGCACGCCCGCCGCGGCGACGATCGCGAAGAACGCGACCTCGACTTCGATCGCGCGGGCCGGGTCAGCGTCCATGCTCGTCCACCTTCCGACGGATCGAGACGAGCACGCTCCTGATGCGAGCGCCCTCGACGGCCTCGACCTTGAGGCGGAGATTGGCCACGTCCACCGCGTCACCCACACGCGCGAGCCGCGAGAGACGCTGGAGCACGAGCCCCGCCACAGTGCTCGATCTCGGCGACACGACGCGCGCGCCGAAGATCTCGCTCCAGCGCGCAACGCACATCTCCCCGCTCACGCGCCAGACGCCCTCGGCGACCTCGACGGGTGCATCGACCGTGCGCTCGTCGGCGGAGACGATGTCGCCGACGATCTCCTCGACGCAGTCCTCGAGCGCGACGATGCCGGCTGTTCCACCGTATTCATCCACCGCGATCGCAAGCTTCGTGCCGCTGCGTCGGAAGTGCTCGAGCAGCTGCTCGAGCGTCGCGAGTTCCGGAATGAAGCGGACTGGATCCGTGCACGCGGCCTTCCGCGGCCGAACCGAGGGAATCAGATAGCGCTTCAGGTCCAGGATGCCCCGCACGTCGTCCATTCCATCGCCCGCGATCGGCAGGTGCGTCAGGCGCGCCCTGGCCGCGGCGGCGAGGATCTCCTCGTCGCCATCCTCGACCGAAATCCACGCCATGTCGACGCGCGGGGTCATCACGTCGCGGACGCGCAGTCTCCGGAGCCGCATCACGCCCTCGATCGCCTCGCGTTCACGAAGATCGATCGCGCCCTCCGATGCGGACTGCGCGAGCAGCGCCGCGAGTTCAGCCTCGTCGACGACGCCCTGCGCACCGCCGCCCGCCACGAGCCGTCCGAAGGGCGAGAGGACGAACCTGTCGATCACATCCGCGATCGGCGCCGCGACGGTGCAGAATAGTGTCGTCGGAACCACCGCGACGCGCGCAGACCGGGAGCGGTCGGCATTCCCGACGAGCTTCGGAAGCACCTCCGCCGAAAGCACCATTCCGAAGAGCGAAAGCGCCGCGACCATCAGGCTGAATGGGAGCGAATGCTCGAAACGGGTGACGAGCACGGAACTGACCACGAGGTACGCGGTGCTCGATACCAGCGACCCGAGCATGGTGGATACGAGCAGGATGCGCGGCCGGGCGAGTAGCGACTCGACAAGCGCCGACGAACGCGGATGCGCCCGTCGGAGCGCGAGGCGCTCGGCGGGTGTCAGCGCGAAATAGGTGGTCTCGACGAACGAGAAGAAGGCCATCGCTCCGAGCAGCGGCAGCAGGAAGAGCAGGAGCGTCCAGTCGACCGCGGTGAACTCTGGAACGCCGCCGTCGCGGACTCGATCCCAGGCGCCTTCCAGCATCCCAAGGAGATCAGGTCCCCCATCGCCGCCCGGCGCGCCCTTCGGATCGTCCGTCGCGGTCGCGTTGGTCACGACGCCGGCTCCCGATGCTCCCGCTCGAGTTGCTCGATCATGCGGTCGAAGCTGCGAAGGACGTTGAGTTCCCGCACGATCGCGAGCGCCTCCGTCCGGCTCGATGGCGAAGATCCGGCCGCGAACGGCAGACGCCTGAAACCCTCGGAGATGCGCGCGAGCGACGCGTCGCGCTGCCCATGCGCCTCCGCAAGCAACGCTGCGCGCGCCGTCCGATCGGACGGGTCGAGCGAGTCGGCACGCTCCCGGTACTCGATCATCTCGAGCAGGAACCCATCCGGGAGCGCACGCCGAGCGGTCTCGTCGGCGAGGACTTCCTCCCATCCGAGATGGCGGAGCAGCAGCAGCGCGCGCTCGGAAGGATCGTTCAAGACTCGGAGCGCCTCGTTCGCAAGGCTCGCCGTGTCGACGCTCCCCGCCGCGTCGGGATGGACTCGGGCGACCTGTCGAAGCCACGCCGCCCGCAAGGTCCGCGGATCGTGGTCGAAGTTCGGGACGAGGCCGAGGTGTGCGAAGGGATCCATGGATGGTTGAGGCGCGGCCGGGAGCCCCGATGCTCGGAATCACCGCGCCGCCCCGCATTCTGCCATGCGCGGAGGATCCCGCCCGGCCCCCATCGGCCCCGACTGTGGTTATCCGGCCAGTCAGGGGCCCGTTCGCCCCCCATGCCCGCTCCAGGTAGATGGACAATGTGCACAACCGTTCCACGACCTGGGGCGATTGCGGTCATCCCCCCTGCCGGATCCTGTATGCTTCCCCTTTGACCGCACCACTGAGCGTCAGTCCCCTGCGCGTCGAGATATTCACTCAGCCCATGCACGCTTGACAACGATGTGTGGGACGACCTGGCCTGGGAGGCCAGACATGTTCAAGATCTTTGTAGGTAACCTCAACTATCGTACGACTCCGGATGGGCTTCGTGAAATCTTCTCCGCGCATGGCGAGGTGCTGGAT
Source organism: Phycisphaerales bacterium (assembly GCA_044346895.1). Classification (GTDB taxonomy): domain Bacteria; phylum Planctomycetota; class Phycisphaerae; order Phycisphaerales; family SM1A02; genus QWPT01. The sequence goes on along the minus strand of JBIIYI010000130.1, from coordinate 321 downwards.
GTGTTCATCGGTACGGATCGCGAGACCGGCCGTTCCCGCGGCTTCGGCTTCGTGACCATGGGTTCGAAGGAAGCCGGCGCAGCGGCGATCGAAGCCCTCAATGGCAAGGACTTCGAAGGACGCGCGCTCGTCGTGAATGAAGCGCAGCCCCGTGCACCGCGTCCGGCGGGTGGCGGCTTCGGCGGCGGCGGCGGTGGCCGCGGCGGCTTCGGCGGCGGCGGCGGTCGTGGCGGCTTCGGTGGCGGCGGCGGCGGTGGCCGCGGCGGCTTCGGTGGCGGCGGCGGCGGTCGCGGTGGCGACTTCGGCGGCGGACGTGGCGAC
>JBIIYI010000129.1:0-7492 GCA_044346895.1 Phycisphaerales bacterium | reverse complement strand
CAGCCGACGCCGCGGGGTCGCTATCATCGGCCCCCCCGCCGGGGTTCGTGCAGACGATCCCGCCGGGGCAGAGGACGATCCGGCCCCAACGGCCGCCCGTCCGGCTCGACCCGAACAGTCAAACCGCCCGTCGCACCGAGAGGACTCGAGAACGCCATGACCGCCCGCCCCGCCGCCTACATCGTCGCCGCCCGCCGCACCCCGATCGGGAAGTTCATGGGAGGCCTCGCGAAGGTCCCGGCCCCGGTCCTCGGCTCGTACGTCGCGAAGGCGCTCTTCGCCGAATGCCCGGGTGCGCTCGCCCACGTCGACGAGTGCATCATGGGGAACGTCCTGCAGGCGGGCGTCGGGCAGAACCCCGCCCGACAGGTCGCGATCCTCGCCGGCGTCGCCGATACCGTGAGCGCCGTCACGGTCAACAAGGTCTGCGGATCCGGCCTGGAGGCGGTCATGCAGGCCGCGCGCTCGGTGCGGGCGGGCGACAACCACGTCGTCCTCGCGGGCGGCATCGAGAACATGGACCTCGCGCCGCACATGATGCACCTGCGCGGCGGCGTGAAGTACGGCCCGGGCACGATGCAGGACCACATGGCGGCCGACGGCCTGACCTGCGCCTTCGAGAAGTGGGCGATGGGCTGCGCGGCCGACTTCATCGCGTCGAAGCACGAGGTCAGCCGGGCCGAGCAGGACCGCTTCTCGGCGCAGAGCCACCAGCGCGCCGCCGCCGCCACCGCCGCGGGCCACTTCAAGGCCGAGATCGTGGCGCTGTCGCCCGAGCAGTGCATGGCGAAGACCGGCGTCGACGCCGACGAGGGCATCCGCGGCGACTCGACCGCCGACGGCCTCGCGAAGCTCAAGCCCGCGTTCGGGAAGGACGGCACCGCCACCGCGGGTAACGCCAGCCAGATCTCGGACGGCGCCGCGGCGGTCCTCGTGATGAGCGAGGAAGGCCTCCGGAAGACGGGCGCGAAGGCGCTCGCGCGGATCGTCGACTCGAACACCGCGGGCGTGGCGCCGAAGGAACTCTTCTTCGCTCCGAAGATCGGCATCGAGCGCATCCTCGCGAACAACAACCTCACCGTCGCGGATATCGACCTCTTCGAGATCAACGAGGCGTTCGCGGCACAGGTGCTCGCGGACATCAAGCCGCTCGGGATTCCCGAGTCGAAGCTCAACATCTGCGGCGGCGGCGTCGCGCTCGGTCACCCGATCGGCGCAAGCGGCGCGCGCGTCCTCGTGACGCTCGTCCATCAGCTGAAGCGCACCGGCGGGAAGCGCGGCATCTGCTCGCTCTGCCTCGGCGGCGGCAACGCGGTGACGATGCTCATCGAGATGTGCTGAAACGGGATGTGCTGAGGCGGGTTCCCCCGCGGGATCCGGATGTCGAGGCGAACGACGCCGCGGCGACGTGCGCGATGGCAGACCTGCGGCGCCTTCGCCGCAGTGCCTTCATCGGGATGACGTCATCCCGATGGCGTTCTCTCGATGCCGTGCGTGGCGACGTTGCGCGGATTTCACGCGCGCGATGTTCGCGCGGGTGTCCGGCCGGCGTCCCGCGCCGTGCCCTCGACCACCGCGAGATCAGCCGTTCCGCAGGCGGACGCGGATCTCGCCGCACACGCTGTCGTCGGTGCGGATCACGATCTCGAAGGTCTTCCACCGCGCGTCCGCGCCGTCGCCGCGCCATTCGAAGGCCGGATCCGCGCGGCTCGCCGGATCGGCCGCGAGCGCATCGATCGCCGCGAAGTCGACGATCACGCCACCCCAGCCCGGCTCGAGCGGAGGTTCGCCTTCCATCGCCCTCCACGGCTGACCGACGGGGGGCAGCACCGAAAGCACCTCGAACGGCGTCGCGATGTGCTCGCCCTCCGGCGTCGAGCGTTCGAGTTCGAGGAGCAGTTCGGTCCCCTTCTCCGGACGGATCGCCATGCTCGGCATCGCGCGGATCGGGCTGTAGACGTCGTAGTCGATCCGGACTCGGCCGCCGAGCGCGTTGCCGTCGAGGCGGAAGTCGATGCGCTGGCTCTTGCCGCCGACGCCCGTCGGGTCGACGCGGATCGGGAGCGTGCGCGACGTGCCGGGCTCGAGCATGAATCCCGGCTCGGCCAGGACGGCGACGCAGCCGCAGGTCGCGACCCAGCCGTCGACCTTCGCGGGAACGCGGCCTTCGTTCCGGAGCGTCACTTCGCCGATCGCGGGTTCGCCACACTGGGTGACGCGGCCGAGTTCGAGTTTCTCCGGTTCGACGACCACGCGCGGGCGTGGGGCATCGGGATCCTCGTCCCGACGCGAGGCGCCGGAGGATGTCGACGATGAGGCCGCTCGCGCGTCGGCCAGGCCGTTCGCGCCCGCCGAATCACGCGCGCCGGCCGAGCCGGCCTTCGCGTCGTCGGACGAGGCGAGGTTGAGGTAGAGGCCCGCACCCACGAGCGCGAGCGCGCCGACGACGAGGAGCGGGGTGAAGGATCCGCGGGGATTCGGAGTGTTGGCCACGAGGACAATGTACGCGCCCGACGGCGACGACCGCACCGCGAACGGACGCTACGCTGCACCACATGCGGATCCTGATTCTCGGCGGCACCGGTTTCCTCGGCCCACACCTCGTCGATCAGGCGCTGGGGAAGGGCTGGGAGGTGACGACGTTCAATCGCGGGAAGACCGATCCCGGTCGGCTGGCGGGTGAGCGCTACGCGAAGGTTCGGCAGTTGCGCGGCGACCGCGATCCGAAGAAGGGCGACGGGCTGAAGGCGCTCGAGGAGCTTGCGGCCGCGATGACGGCATCCGGCGAGCGATTCGACGCGGTGATCGACAACTCGTCGTACGTGCCGCGCATCACGAAGGCTTCCGCCGAACTGCTCGCGCCGGTGACGCTCATGTACCAGCTCGTCTCGACGGTATCGGTGTGGATGGACAACTCGGTGGCCCCCGACGAATCGACGCCCGTGGCGACGATCGAGGATCCGACCGTCGAGCAGGTCACCGGCATGACCTACGGCCCCCTGAAGGCGCTTTGCGAGCAGGCGGCCGAGGCGGCGTGCCCCGGCAAGACATGCGTGGTGCGGCCGGGGCTCATCGTCGGTCCCGGCGACGACACGAGGCGCTTCACGTACTGGCCGGCGCGGATCGCGCGCGGCGGCAAGGTGCTTGCTCCACGCGCGCCGAAGCCGGACGAGGTGCGCGTCCAGTTCATCGACGTGCGCGATCTCGCGGCGTTCCAGCTGAAGCTCGTCGAGGATGGCCACGAGGGCACCTTCATCGCGAACGGTCCCGAGGGCCCGCTGACGATGGAGGAGATGCTGGCGGGGATCAAGGCGGCGGTGTCGAATCCCGTCGAGTTCGTGTGGATCGAGGAGCAGTGGCTGCTCGAGCAGCAGGTGGCCCCGTGGATGGGGCTGCCGCTGTGGATCCCGCAGGGGCCGGAGTACGCGGGCGCGGGACGCGCGAACATCTCGAAGGCGCTCGCGCACGGACTGCGCTGCCGCCCGCTTGCGGAGACGGCGCGGGACACGCTCGAGGACTACCTCGCGACGAAGCCGACGCTGCCACCGGGGACGGACTGGGGCGCGGGGCGGGAGCCGGGGATCGGCGAGGCGCGCGAGCGCGAGCTGCTGGCGGCGTGGGCGACGCGCACCCCCTGATCCGACCGGGCACCCCCGGCACCCCCCGACCGTGCACGGCATATGCCACCCAGTGCCTGGCACTGGATGGCACATGCCGTGCCCTGGCTGGCACCGCGAACCACGGCCGTCAAGACCGACATCCGAGCCAACCAGCCCGCGTCACGCCGCACTCCCGGCGACGACCGCTCGGGCTGCCAGCAGCGCCCGCGAGTTCAACCCCTCCTCGACGGAGATCCACTCGATCGTCTCGAGTTCCTCCTCCGCGAGCGGCTCGCCCAACACCTCGCGCCATCGGGCGGGATCGACCCACTCACGCCGCACATCGACATTGAGGAAGCGCCACTGCTTCTCGTACCCGCAGTGCGTTCCCGCGCTCGACCAGGCCCATTCGGATGCGTGCGCCACCAAGCCTGCGGCGACCGGATTTCGCTCGATGTACCGAAGCGCGTTCCACGCGTGCCGGTCATCCATCTTGCCCGCGTAGACACGACCTTCCCAGTTGCATCCCCTGCGCCCGCGGCGTGTGTTCAGCATCTCCGAGTAGCACTTGTGCAGCTGTCCGAAGCAGCGACTGATGCCCTTGGTGCAGTCGGGGACGACCGCGAAGTGGACGTGGTTCGACATCAGGCAGAAGCCGCCGATGCGAACCCGGTTGCGCTTGGCGAGGCTGCCGAGCATGGACAGGTAGTAGCGGCGGTCGATGTCGCTCTCGAAGAGCGTTGCCTGCTGGTTGCCGCGGTGCGCGATGTGATATGGAACGCCGATCTCGATGTTGCGAAGTGGTCTTCCCATGGATTTTCCTCCCGGAAGCAACCTAGTCGACCGCGCCGGTCGAACCGGAATTTCGGGTGATTTTTCCACGCGAAAATCAGTGTGCACGGCACATGCCACCCAGTGCCTGGCACTGGATGGCATGTGCCGTGCACTGCCGGGGGATGCGCTGCCGGAAAGGCAGCGCGGCCCCGGCATCCGCCGGGGCCGCGCGCATCGCGTTCGAACTTCGACACCCACGCCGCTCAGTAGCGGTAGTGGTCCGGCTTGTACGGGCCTTCCGCCGGCACGCCGATGTACTCGGCCTGCTTCTTCGAGAGCTTCGTCAGCTTCGCGCCGAGCTTCGCGAGGTGCAGCCGCGCCACCTTCTCGTCGAGGTGCTTCGGCAGCGTCGTCACCGTCTTGCCGTAGTGCTTCGAGTTCTTGAAGAGCTCGATCTGCGCCATCACCTGGTTGGTGAAGCTCGCGCTCATCACGAAGCTCGGGTGGCCGGTCGCACAGCCGAGATTCAGCAGGCGACCTTCCGCGAGGATGATGATCGACTTCCCGTCGGCGAACACCCACTCGTCGACCTGCGGCTTGATGTTGACCCTGCGCACACCCTTCATCTTCGAGAGTCCGAGCATGTCGATCTCGTTGTCGAAGTGGCCGATGTTGCCGACGATGGCCTTGTCCTTCATCCGCTTCATGTCGTCGGCGGTGATGATGTCGCAGTTGCCGGTCGCGGTGACGAAGAGGTCGGTCGTCTCGAGCACGTCCTCGAGCGTCACGACCTCGAAGCCCTCCATGCACGCCTGCAGCGCGCAGATCGGGTCGATCTCGGCGATCTTGACGCGGCAGCCCTGGCTGCGCAGGCTCTGCGCCGAACCCTTGCCCACGTCGCCGTAGCCGAGGACAAGCGCGGTCTTGCCCGCAAGCATCACGTCGGTCGCGCGCATGATGCCGTCGACGAGCGAGTGACGGCAGCCGTAGAGGTTGTCGAACTTCGACTTGGTGACCGCGTCGTTGACGTTGATCGCCGGGAAGAGCAGCTGGCCGAGCTCCTGCATCTGGTAGAGGCGGTGCACGCCGGTCGTCGTCTCCTCGCTCACGCCGCGGATGTTCGGCACGATGCGGGCGAACATGCCGTTCGCGTCGCGGTGGAGGTCGGACAGCAGCGCGAGGATCACCTTGTACTCGTCGACGTCCGACGGCTTCGCCGCGGGCACCTTGCCGGCCTTCTCGAACTGGAAGCCCTTGTGGACGAGGAGCGTCAGGTCGCCGCCGTCGTCGAGGATCATGTTCGGTCCCTGGCCGTCCGGCCAGTTCATCGCCTGGTAGGTGCACCACCAGTACTCGGCGAGGGTCTCACCCTTCCACGCGAACACCGGAACGCCCTTCGGATTCTCAGGCGTTCCACCCTTGCCGATCGCGACCGCGGCGGCCGCGTGGTCCTGCGTCGAGAAGATGTTGCACGACGCCCAGCGCACCTCGGCGCCGAGCTCGACGAGCGTCTCGATGAGCACGGCCGTCTGGATCGTCATGTGCAGCGAACCTGAGACGCGCGCGCCCTTCAGCGGCTTGCGGCCCTTGAACTCCGCGCGCAGCGCCATGAGGCCCGGCATCTCGTGCTCCGCGAGCTCGATCTCCTTGCGGCCGAACCGCACGGTCTCGGGATCGGTGCACTTGACCTTGTAGGCCGGGTTCGACAGGAGGACGAGACCGGTGTCGAGGAACGTCGCCTGCTCGGCGGGCGACTTCGACTTGGAAGCGGACTTGGGGGCGGGCTTCGACTTCATGGTGTTCGCGGTGGTCATGGGTGCTGTGCTCTTCACGTTGGTGGCGGGCGTCGGAAAAGGACGCGCCGCACGAGACTGTTCCGCGCGGATCCGCCGCGCGCACGGTCGACTGATCGAACGCTGCTTCGCCAGGGCTGCTTCGGCCTTGTCGAGCCCTGCCGGCGCGAGCGCTTCCGGTCTCACGTCCCGGAACGTCGCCGTTCCGGGTCGTCGGAGCCACTTCGCCGACTTCATCCGTTCATCCGGATGAACGGCAGAATACACCTCCTGCCAGCCGAAGGCAAGGAGCAACTGCGAGTTCCGGCTCGTTCGGCGGGCTCTCGCCCGAGTCACCCGGCCGTCTCGCGCTCGCGGAACTTGGGATCGACTAGCATCCGCCCCCGCGGCGCCCGCCGCCCGGAGTTCAGGAGAATCAACCACATGCACAAGCGTTTCCGTATCGCCCTCGTCAGCCTCCTCGCCCTCACCGGCGCCACCCTGTCCGTCGCGATGAAGGCAACCCCCGCCGCAGCGGACGCGTTCGGCGGCGACCCCTACCCGCTCGACACCTGCCCCGTCTCCGGCGAGAAGCTCGGCGCCGACGCGGTCACCACCGTGCTCTCCGGCATGAAGGACAAGAACCTCGACGGCACGCAGGTGAAGTTCTGCTGCGCGAAGTGCGAGGCGTCCTTCAAGGCCGATCCCGCGAAGTACCTCGCCAAGATGGACGAGGCCATCGCCAAGGCCGCGGCGGCCTACCCGCTCTCGAACTGCCTCGTCATGACCGACGAGAAGATCGAGGACGACGCCAAGACCGTCGTCTACCAGAACCGCGTCTACAAGCTCTGCTGCAAGAAGTGCGTCGCGCGCTTCTCGAAGGATCCGGCGAAGTACGCGAAGGAGTACGAGGCTGCCGTGATCGCCGCGCAGAAGCCCGGCTACAAGGCGACGACCTGCCCGATCAGCGGCAAGCCGCTCGGCGACGGCGCCGTCGACATCGTCGTGAACGGACGCCTCGTGCGCGCCTGCTGCAACGGCTGCGTGGGCCCGATCAAGGCCGATCCGAAGGCCGCCTTCGCGAAGATCGACGCAGCGAAGTGAGTGGGTGACGCGCGACGCGCACGGCAATGCCCGACCCGCGACGCGCGAACATCCGCGACCACGATGAACCAACGTCGAGAAGGCCCGCTCCGGCGGGCCTTCCGTCGTTTTCCGCGGCGACCGGCCGTCGTGAGCGCACCTGTCCCGCGGCGTTCGAGTCGACGTTCGAGTCAACGTCTCCGACCGCGCGCCGATCGTCTACGCGCGCCCTGCGCCCAAAGCCCGAAGCCTCGCGACGAAGAG
>JBIIYI010000128.1:0-7521 GCA_044346895.1 Phycisphaerales bacterium | reverse complement strand
CGGGTCGCGATCGCCCAGTTCGTGGTGAGGAACGCGACCCTCGATCTCGTCACGCCGATCTCCCTCGGCTACAACCAAGGGCTCGGCACGTCGTTCGCGTCGGCCACCGGACTTCTCGTCTCGTGCGGTGATGACGACGGTGACGGCACGTCGAACTGCGCGGACGGGTGCCCGAACGACCCGGCCAAGACGGCGGCGGGCGCCTGCGGCTGCGGCGTCGCGGACACCGACAGCGACAACGACGGCGTTCCGAACTGCATCGACGGCTGCCCCAACGATCCCGGCAAGACGACGCCCGGCGCATGCGGCTGCGGCGTGGCGGAAACCGACACCGACGGCGACGGCGTGAAGGACTGCGTCGACAACTGCGACACGGTCGCGAACCCGTCGCAGGCGGATGCGGACGGGGACGGCATCGGCGACGCCTGCGAGCAGAACGATCCCGACTGCGACAACGACGGAACCTCGGACGCCGACGAGATCGCCGCGGGCGCCGCGGACTGCAACTCGACCGGCATTCCGGATTCCTGCGAGATCGCCGGCAACCCCACGCTCGACGGCAACTCGAACGGCGTGATCGACGTGTGCGAGGGCATCCGCTTCGTGCCTTCGACCCAGTTCCCCACCATCCAGTCTGCGATCGACAGCGCGCCGAACGGCACGACCGTGCTCGTGGGCCCGGGCACGTACCAGACCGGCGCGGCGCTCACGCTCGCCGGCAAGTCGATCGCCATCCGCTCGCGTGATGGGGCGGCGACGACCATCCTCAGCGGAGTCGGCAACACGACGGACTCGATCCTCGCGGTCTCGGGCTCGGCAACCTCGGCGACCGTGGTCGACGGCTTCACGTTCCGCCAGGGAACCAAGGGTCGACTCTTCGGCATCTTCCGATGCGGTGGCGGTCTGTTCGCGCTCGACACCGGCATGACGGTGCGCAACTGCCGGTTCGAGTCGAACGCGGTCGGTACTCCCGCATCCGGCGCCGGTCCATCGGTTCCGGGAAGCGGCGGCGGCGCGTACGGCTTCAACTTCAGCGGACGTTTCGAGAACTGCGTCTTCGCCGCCAACGCGGCGCTCACGGACGGAGGCGGACTCGAGCTCGGCGCGAGTTCCGGCTGGACGGTGCAGAACTGCTCGTTCAACGGCAACTCGACCGCAGGAAATGGTGGCGGTCTCCACATCTGGAGCTCGACCGGAACCATCGTCGGTTCGACGATCTTCCAGAATGCCGCGACGAACTCGGGTGGCGCGATCAGCTGGTACAACCCGGGCTCGACGTCGCTCCTGATCGACACCTGCTCGATCGAGGCCAATGCGGCGGGAACCGGCTCCGGCGCGCTCGCGCGACTCGACGGCACCCTGTCGTTCACGCTGCGCGGCACGTTCATGTGCCGCAACACGCCCTCGAACGTCGCCGGGAGCCTCATCGACCTCGGCGGCAACACCCTCAGTCAGGATTGCGATGGCGACGGCGTGTGCGATGCAACCGAGATCTCGGCGAATCCCGCGCTCGACTGCAACGCCAACGGGCTCGTGGACACCTGCGACATCGCGGCGAATCCGGCGCTCGACTGCAACGCCAACGGAAAGATCGACTCGTGCGAGATCTCGACCACGCCGAGCCTCGATGCGAACGGCAACGGCGTGCTCGACGTCTGCGAGAACGTGTTCCTCGTCGGTCCGGGCGGCTTCACCTCGATCCAGCTCGCGCTCGCGGCGGCCCCCACCAACTCGACGATCGTGGTCGCCCCCGGCACCTACGCCGTCGCGCCGTCCGCGGGCAGCACCGCGAACATCGACCTGACCGGCAAGAAGATCGTGCTGCGCTCACAGGCAGGACCGGCGCAGACGATCCTCGACGGAACCGGCCTCGACAACTCGATCATCACGATCAATCCGAACCCGGCGGTCCCGGGACAGACCGCCGCTTCGAGCGGCTCGGTCATCGAGGGCTTCACGTTCCGGAACGGCACCACCGGCAACAAGTTCGGCTCGAACGGCACCAGCGCCGCGGGAAACCGCAAGGGTGGAGCGATCTTCGTGACCGGCACCACGACGGCGGGCGTCACGACGCCCGTCGCCGCCACGATCCGCAACTGCCGCTTCGAATCGAACGCCGCGGAGTTCGGCGGCGCGATCTACGCGCGAAGCTTCACCGGCTCGATCACCGGCTGCGACTTCTTCGGAAACTCGGTCGCTCCCGATGCGGCCGGACAGGCAGGCGGCGACGGCGGCGCAGTTCAGCTCTTCGAAGGCGCATGGACCTTCTCCGGCAACGCGATCGTCGACAATCAGGCGACGAACGCGGGTGGGGCGCTCCACATCGTGGGACCCCTCGGGGCTTGCACCTTCGACGCCTGCTCGATCGCCGGCAACTTCGCGCCGATCGGTAGCGGCGTCTCCTGGGCGCAGCGCGAGGCGATCCGCGTCTACGGCGGTCGCGACCACAGCTTCGTCCTCGATGCCGGCAAGGCGATCGGCTTCGGATCGAACGCTTCGAACCAGTTGAGCGAGGGAACGCTCCCGGCGTCGCTCAACACCCTTGTCGAGGTAGCGACCGGCGCGACGTTCACGATGGCGCGCCGCAAGGCGGATTCGGGCCTCCCGAGCACGCTCAGCTTCTGGGGCAATGAGAACTCGGCAGCGTCGGCGCCGAGTACCCCAAGGTGGCCGGCGCCGATCGAGGTCGGCACGGCGATCGCCCAGATCGCGGTCGGTCGTGGTCACCTCGCCGTACTCCGCGAGGATGGACAGGTCGTCGCCTGGGGCGACAACGAGGTGGGCCAGTGCAACGTGCTGCCCGCTCCGTCGCCGCTGCTGTATGCGCAGATCGCCCTCGGCGATGCGCACACCGTGACGCTCGTCAGCGACGGCACGGTGAAGTGCTGGGGTTCGAACGCGTTCGGTCAGTCGACGCCGCCGGCGGGGCTCTCGAACGTTCTGCAGGTCGCAGCGGGTGACCGACACACGGTCGTTCTTCTCCAGAACGGGACGGTGCGGTGCTGGGGCGACAACGCGCTGGGTCAGTGCACACCTCCGGCTGGTCTCGCGAACGTCGTCGAGGTCGCCGCGGGCGGTGCGCACAGCGTGGCTCGCCGTGCCGACGGCACGGTCGTCTGCTGGGGCGACAACGCGTTCGGTCAATGCGCCGTCCCGGCGGATCTCGAGCCCGTGGCGCAGATCGCCGCCGGCGGTCGCCACACGATCGTTCGGTTCGTCACCGGCGCGCAGGTCCTGCGCTGCTGGGGCGACAATGCGGTCGGCCAGAGCACGCCACCCGCGAACTTCGACGACAGCATCGGACTCGCGCTCCGCGTGGAGGACTCGATCCTCCAGGCGAACACGGGTACCTCGAGCGCCGCGTTCCACACCAACGGACCGCTCTGCTTCAAGCTCGACAACGTGATCCTCTGCGACAACCAGCCCGCGAACTTCTTCGGCTGCTTCGAGGATCTCGGGGACGTGCGATTCACGGCCGACTGCGACGAGGACGGCATCTGCGATGCCGACGAGATCCTCGCCGGCGAGGAGACCGACGCGAACGGCAACCTGATCCCCGACTCGTGCGAGGGTCGTCCCGGCGACCTGAACGGGGACGGACTGATCACCGCGGCGGACCTCTCGCTGCTGCTCGCGGCGTGGGGCACGGCGGATCCGGATGCCGACATCGACGGCGACGGCAACGTGAGCGCCGCCGACCTCTCGCTCCTCCTCACCAACTGGGACTGAGCGGCGAACGCCTCCAACGAATCGCGGAAAGCGGCCCCGTCATCCGACGGGGCCGCTTTCGTCCCACGACCGAACGCGCCGCCAAGCGGGATCTCCCACGACTTCGGCACACCTGAAGTGCGGCTACTTCGCTCGACCTTCGTCCGTCGCCGCACCGGCGCGCGCGTCGGAAGCCCCGTCGGAGGGCTCCGCCACCCGTGCCGCGATGCGCTCGAGCAGCAGGCGCTCGAGCCGTTCGTCGCGCGCGATGGGCGTCCACAGCGAGCGGTCGCGCAGCGCGCGCGGGTCGTCCCTGACCGTCACGTCGGTGGCGAAGGTGCCCAGCGAACGCGTGTAGGCCGGGCCCTGGTAGCCGGGCCGGAACTGCCGCTCGATGCTCACCGAGACGCGCAGCTCGAGATCGTTGCGCGATCGCGCCACATCGGCGCCGGTTCCCCGCTCGGAACCGGGCAGCACCGGCCCCGCGAGCGGCGAAGTCCCTTCGGGCGGAACCGGCTTGAATCCGGCCGGCACGAACTCGAATCGCGCGCGCCGCCGCTCGAAGCCGAACGTGCCTTCGACCACCTCGCTCGCCGTGAGGTCCTTCCACGCCCACGGTTCGATCACCGAACCCGCCGTGCGCGCCTGCGTCTCGATCGACCCAGCGCGGCGATCCGTGATCTCGGGCACGAGGCCCTCGCTGCGCGCGACCTCGCACGCGGCGTCGAAGACGAGGTCGTAGCGGTCCTGCGCCACCGGGAGGAAGTCGGGGCCCTCCGAGTCCGAGGCGCAACCCCAGGCGGGCATGAGCACGAGCCCGGTGGCGACCACGACCCGCCCGATACGCCCGATTCGGGACGCGCGAGGGGAACGATCCTCCGAATACTGCCGTGGCTGCCGTGCGGCGATGGGCATCCCGCGAGTGTACCGGGCCGCGGCGGCAGCGTCCGATACCGCGCCCACCCGTTCCCCGCGACTGCGGAAGATCGTGTTCGGAGTCCGCATCGGACCTGAATGCTTGACCCTCGCCGAGCCGATCGTACTCTGCGAGTTCTGACAGGAACCCGTGTTTTTCGGGAACGTGACGCTGCCCGGTGCGAACCGGATTCGCCCAGAGCGATGGCCCCATCCTCGCTGCGGCGGGCAAGCGTCGGTCCGAGGCATCCCCGTCCGCTCACACGAGTAAAGACCATGAACGAGTCCCGCGAGAACCACGAGAGCCAGGCGTCGCACTCGAACTCCCACGAGCCCTCGCGTCTCCGTTGGCGCTCCGGTGCCGTCGCGAAGGGCGTGCTCGCGATCGCCGCGCTCGCCGCCGTCGGCGGCATCGTTGGCAGCGTCGCGGCGCGCGGCGGATCGGGGCAGAAGCAGCTCGCGACGACCTCGTCCGACTTCTTCCAGCCCGGCACGCAACCGAACCCCGACTTCGAGGTCTTCGCCCCGATCGTGGGCGGCATCAACTGCACCTACTGCCACTCGGACTACGGCGATCAGGTCGCCCCGTACGACACGTGGGTGACGAGCCTCATGGCGCAGAGCGCGCGCGACCCGGTGTGGCACGCGGCGCTCGCGATCGCGAACCAGGATGCGAACATCGGCGGCGAGACCTGCATCCGCTGCCACGCGCCCGGCGCTTGGCTCGGGGGCCGGTCCGGAACCGGAACCACCGTGGAGTTCAGCGGCGACGACTTCGACGGCGTGAACTGCAACTTCTGCCACCGCGCCGTCAATCCGGAACTCGGACCCGAGAGTGCGGTCGGATACCCGGGCGATCCAGCGCAGCCCGACGTGCCGATCATCAGCGCGCTCCAGTCGCAGGGCCTGATCCCCACCGGCGCCGGCAACGCCCGCTTCATCGTCGATCCGGACGACAACCGCCGCGGTCCGTTCAGCGACGTGCCGGTCAACCTGCACGGCGGATCGGTGAAGCTCATCACCTCGCCCTACCACCGCTCGAGCGAGTTCTGCGGCACCTGCCACGACGTGAGCAACCCGCTCTACACGAAGAATCCGAAGACGGGCGAGTTCGTGCTGAACGCGCTCGGTTCCGCGCACCCCACGCAGAACCCGACGGACATGTTCCCCGAGCAGCGCACGTACAGCGAGTGGCTCAACAGCACCTACGCCACCACGGGCGTCGCGTACGCGGATCACCGCTTCGGCGGCAACGACGCCGACGGCGTCGTGTCGAGCTGCCAGGACTGCCACATGCCCAAGGTGATCGCCGGCGGCTGCCGCTTCTATGAGTTCGGCGAGCCGTGGTTCGAGCGCACCGACATGCCCCAGCACTCGTTCGCCGGTGCGAACACCTGGGTCGTGCAGGCGATCCGCGAGCAGCTCGGACCGGACGAGGCGGATGCGATCGGCCTCACGCAGGACCGCATCGACCAGGCCTCGGCGCGCACGGTCCAGATGCTGCAGAACGCGTCGGACATGCAGCTGACCCAGCAGGGCAACCAGATCAAGGTGCGCGTCATCAACGAGTCGGGCCACAAGCTTCCCACGGGCTACCCCGAGGGTCGCCGCATGTGGATCAACGTGCGCTTCACGAACGCCGCCGGAGCGGTGGTCGCCGAGCGCGGCGCCTACAACAGCGCCACCGCCAGCCTGACGACGGCCGACACGAAGGTCTATCAGGCGAAGCAGGGCATCACGCCGGCGGTCGCCAAGCTGACCGGCCTCGCCGCGGGTCCGGGCTTCCACCTCGCCCTCGCGAACAAGGTCTTCTCCGACAACCGCATCCCGCCGCGCGGCTTCACCAATGCGGCCTTCAACGCGATCGGCTCGGGTGCGGTCGGCTACTCGTACGCCGATGGCCAGCACTGGGACGACACGCTCTTCGACATTCCGACCGGCGCGACCGGCGCCACCGTGACGCTCTACTTCCAGACCACCTCGAAGGAGTACATCGAGTTCCTCCGCGACGGCAACTTCACCAACACCACCGGCCAGACCGCGTACGACCTCTGGGTCGACACCGGCAAGAGCGCGCCGGTCGCGATGGACAGCGCGTCGCTGAAGCTCGCCGCCGGCAACCCCGCGGACATCAACGGCGACGGCTCGGTGGATGCGAACGACCTCGCGATCCTCCTCTCGAACTGGGGCGGATCGGGCGCGGGTGACATCGACGGCAGCGGCACGGTCGACGCAAGCGACCTCGCCGCGCTCCTCGGCGCGTGGGGCTCCTGATCGCCCGATCGGCGCACCCGCGAAGCATCCGCGGATGACTTCCCAGACTCAAGACGGGCCCGGCCACGCCGGGCCCGTTTCCTTTCCACACTCCGCGCCGTTTCCGCGCGGGGCGACGCCGTGCGGACGATGGTCGGGACGCTTGTCCGTAGGATGCGCCTCGTGCAGACCCAGTCGGAGATCAAGGAAATCCTCGCCGCGCGCGGCATCTCGCCGAAGCACCGCTTCGGCCAGAACTTCCTCGTCGACCACAACCTGCTGAAGCGGCTCGTCGATGCGAGCGGCATCGGCGAAGGTTCGCTCGTCGTCGAGATCGGACCTGGAACCGGCACGATGAGCGAGGAGATCCTCGCGCGCGGCGCGGAACTGGTCGCGATCGAGCTCGACCGCGACATGGCGGCGATCCTGCGAGAGCGGCTCGGCGCGCGGCCGCGCTTCACGCTCGTCGAGGGCGACTGCCTCGACGGCAAGCGCGCGCTCAACGCCGACGCGCTGGCGCGGATCGCGGGGCGCCCCTTCACGCTCGTCGCGAACCTCCCCTACCAGGCCGCGAGTCCGGTGATGGCGATCTGCGCGACGATGCGGAACTGCCTCGGCCAGTACGTCACCATCCAGCGCGAGGTG
>JBIIYI010000127.1:0-7565 GCA_044346895.1 Phycisphaerales bacterium | reverse complement strand
CTTCTTGCGGTTGTCGGCGATGAAGCGGAGGAAGGCATTTCCATCGCCGGGCGTGACGGCGTTGAGGCGCGCGGCCATCTTCTGAAGGTCACCGGTCGTATCGATCTGCGTTGGCTTCGTGCCGCGATCGTTCCCGATCAGGAGCCGGTACATCGGGTCTAGGCGCTTCATCTCGACGAAGTCGCTCGTCGCCATGCCGACCGACCCGAAGATCTCCTCGAGGACGTACGGCATCATGAAGAAGGTCGGGCCGCAGTCGAACGCGTAGGGGCCCGCCTCGAGGCGGCGCGTGCGGCCGCCGATGACCGGCTGCGATTCGAAGATCGTGACATCGAGGCCGGCGCCCGCGAGGAGCATGGCGACCGAGAGTCCGCCCGGCCCCGCGCCGATCACCGCCACGGAGTGTCCACCCCGCTTGCGGGTGGAGGTGTCGCGGGTGGGATGGGTCGAGGATCGAGGGGCGTTCGCGATCATGGGCCCCGTTTCGGGGGCGCCGCGGGGGTGGATTCGGACGGGTTCACGCGAATTCGCGCATTTGCAAAAAAGCGTTCGGGCGCCGAATCTAGCGACCGCACAACGCGAACCGCGCGCGCCCGATGGCAACCCCCGACTCCAACCCCGCCTCGATCGCCGACCGGCTCCGCTGGCTCCGCCGGTTCCGCGATGCGGTGAAGGCGTCGCATCCGGAACTCTGCCGACTGGCGTCGGAAGAGGTGGGGAAGCCGACCTTCGAGGCGCTCGCCGCCGACATCCTGCCGCTCCTCGCGAGCTGCAACTGGCATCTCCGGCACGGGAAGTCGCTGCTCTCGCCGGCGCGCGTCCGCGGCGGCGGGCTCTTCGGGCTCGGCCATGCGGTCGAGCGCCGTCGGCTGCCGGTCGGCCGCGTCCTCGTGATCGCCACCTGGAACTACCCGGTCCAACTGCTCGGCATCCAGCTCGTGCAGGCGGTGGTCGCCGGGAACTCGGTCGTCGTGAAGCCTTCGGAGCGTGCGCCGCGCACGCAGGCGCGGCTCGTCGACCTTGCGATCGCGGCGACGGAAGCGATTCCGTCGATGCGCGGCGCCATCGAGGCACGGCCCGCCGCGCGCGCGGAAGGCGCGCGGCTCCTGCGCGACGAGCGCTTCGATCACGTGGTCTTCACGGGCTCGACCGCGGTCGGCCGCGCGATCGCGGAGGTCTGCGCATCGAGGCTCATCCCGACCACGCTCGAACTCTCGGGTTCGGACACCGCGTTCATCCTCGCGGACGCCGACGCGAAGGCCGCGGCGCGCGCCGTCTTCCTCGGTTTCACGGGAAACGCCGGACAGACCTGCATGGCGCCGCGCCGCGCGCTCGTCGAGCGGCCCGCGCTCGCGGCGTTCACCGATGAACTCGCGCGGCTCGTCGCGGGCGCGAAGCGCGCGACGCTCGTCGACGCCGGCGCCGCCGAGGCGACGCATGCTGCCGCCGCGCGCGCGATCGCCGCGGGAGGGCGCTCGATCACCGGCGCGCTCGAACCGGCCGATGGCCGCGCGATGCGTCCGGTCGCGATCCTCGACTGCCCGGCCGATTCCGACCTCTTCCACGGCCGTCACTTCGGTCCCGCGATCGCCGTACGCGCCGTCGGGTCGCTCGACGAAGCGCTTGCGCTTCATGCACGGGTGGGCCAGTACCTCGCGACGAGCGTGTGGACGCGGGCACCGCGCGCCCGCCGCGACGAGATCGAGCGCGCGATCGCTTCCTGCGGATCGAGCCTCGTCCACTTCAACAGCGTGCTGCTTCCTTCCGCGCACCCGGGCGTCGCGCTCGGCGGCCACGGCGCGAGCGGCTGGGGCGTGTCGCGCGGCACGTCGGGCCTCCTCGCCCTGACGCGCGAGGTGACCGTCACGCGCACCTCGCGCTTCCTCGCGCCGCCCGTCGACGAGCCTCCTGCGGGCGCGGTGGCATGGCTTTCGCGCATCGTCGCCTGGCCCGCGCGGCCGGCCGCCGATCGGACGGAAGGCGCGACCGCTGCATCCGAACCGGTGCGCGCGATCGAACCGCACCCCGCCACGCCGCACGCCGCGGATGACCGCGTGCACCCGCCGCGTACGCCGCAAACGAACCAGTCCCGTTCCCCGGAAATCCACGCATGAAGCGCACCATCGTCGTCATCGGAGGAGGCCTCGCCGGCCTCGCGGCCGCCACCGAACTCACCACGCAGTGGAGGGACGAGATAGCGAAGGGCGCCGTCGAGGTCGTGCTTGTCGAGAAGAACCGACACCTCGGCGGCAAGATGAACGTCCTCAGCGAGAAGGGCTACCACTTCGACATGGGCCCGACGATCATCACGATGCCGGAGGTCGTGCGCGGGATCATCCGCCGCAGCGGGCGGAAGGTCGAGGACTATCTCGAGCTCGTGCGGCTCGATCCGCAGTGGCGCTGCTTCTACGAGGATGGCACCGTGCTCGACCTGCGCGACGATCCGCAGGCGTTCGCCGCCGATCTCGACCGCCAGTTCCCCGCGATGAAGCCGGGCCGCGGCTACCTCGAGTTCCTCGCGTTCGCGCGCCGGATGTACGGCCTCAGCGAGAAGGTCTTCTTCTACAAGGATCTCGGCGGCGTCCTCGACATGATGAAGAAGCCGCCGCAGGAACCGGGCGTCCTCGGCGACGCGCTTGCGATGCGCATGTACTCGACGGTCGCGCGCACGTCGCACAAGTCGGTGCGCGAGCCGCATCTCGCGCAGCTCACCGAGCACTTCATGCAGTACATCGGGTCGAGTCCGTTCCTCGCGCCGGCGATCCTCTCGCTCATCGCGAGCGCGCAGGGCGATTTCGGCTGCTGGTACGCGATGGGCGGCACGCGCATGGTCGCGCGCAGCCTCGAGCGGATCTTCACCGAGCAGGGCGGACGCGCGGAACGCGGCGTCGGCGCGAAGCGGATCGTGGTCGACGGCGGCCGCGTGACCGCGGTCGAACTCGACGACGGCCGCACGATCGCCTGCGACACCGTCGTCTCGAACTGCGACGTGCAGCGCACCTACACCGACCTCGTCGGAACTCCCGCGGCGCTCGCCGAGCAGCGGAAGATCGCCGCGAAGTACGAGCCGGCGTGCTCGGGCGTCGTCCTCTACCTCGGCCTCGACCGGCGGTACGAGCACCTCCGCCACAACTGCTTCATCTTCTCGGGGAACTCGCAGCAGGAGTTCGACGACATCTACCGGAAGGGCGATCCCGCGCGCGACCCGACGCTCTACCTCTGCGTCCCGAGCGCGACCGATCCCGCGCAGGCGCCTCCGGGCGGCGAGTCGCTGTACATCCTCGTCCACACGCCGTACCGGCGCGACCGCCACGACTGGGATGCGACCGGCGAGGACTCGCTCTTCGCGCGCTACCGCCGCGTCATCCTCGACAAGCTGAAGCGCTTCGGCATGGAGGACATCGAGGAGCACATCGTGGTCGAGCGTCGCCTGACGCCCGCCGCGATCGACCGCATGTACAACGCGACGGGCGGCGCGATCTACGGCCTCGCGTCGCATGGAAGGCTCCACGGCGGCTTCAAGCCCAAGAACACGAGCCCGGTCGCGAAGGGCCTCTTCCTCGCGGGCGGCAGCGCGAATCCGGGGCCGGGCACGCCGATGGTGATGATGTCGGGCGTGACCGCCGCGTGGAGCGCGTGCGAGTCGCTCGGCAAGTCGCCCGATCGCAGCGCGACCGACCTCAAGCATGGTTCGACCGTCGGGCGCGAGAAGCCCTTCGAGAGCCTGCTTTCCGGCGATTTCGACATGCACGCGGCGAAGACGAGCGGAGCGAAGCCATGGCGCGAAGCGCTCGCAGCCTCGCGCTGATCCCGGCGGAGCCTTCGCCGCGCGTCGCCCGCGTCTTCGCGGCGATGGTCGCGCGCAAGATGCGCGGCGCGTTCCACACGGTGCGGCTTGCGCGAGGTTCGCGCGCGGTGCTTGCGGGCGTCGATGGCGGCGCGCGGCCGGCGCTCGTCGTACTCAACCACGCGTCGTGGTGGGATCCGATCCTCGCGCTCGTCGTCGCGCGCGGGTTCTTCCCGTCGCGCGCGCCGTACGGACCGATGGATCGCGACGAACTCGCGCGATTCGGCATCCTGAAGAAGGTCGGCATCTTCGGGATCGATCCCGACGACTCGGCCTCGCTCGAGGCGATGCGCGCGTATCTCGTCGAGCTTGCCGCGCGCGAGCCGCGGTTCGCGCTCGTCCTCACGCCGCAAGGGCACTTCGCGGATGTGCGCGATGAAGTGGTGCCGCGGCCGGGTGCGGCCGCGATGGCCGCGACGCTCGCGCCCGACCGCGCCGTCTCGATCGCGATCGAGTACGGATTCTGGGTCGATCAGAAGCCGGAGATCTTCGTGCGCGCGGCGTCGATCGACTGCGCCTCGGGCGGGACGCTCGCGTGGCAGCGGCGCATCACCGCGGCGATGCGCGAGAACCAGGCCGCGCTCGCGACCTTGGTCCGTGCGCGGGATGCGGCGGCGTTCGAGCCGCTCGCGGGCGCGTTCGCGCCGAAGGGAACCGGGACGAATCCGGTGTACGACTTCTGGCTTCGCATGACGGGTCGGCGCGGGACGACGGAACTCGGTGAAGCGCGCGAGGCGCGCGTTGCGCGGGTTCCCGATGGCTCTCCGGTTTCGGCCGACGGGCGAGACCCCGCGGGTGAGGGGGCGCATCGATGAGCGAGGCGAGTCCACTGTTCCATCTCGAGCAGATCGTTCTCTCGCCGTGGCTTGCCGGCGCCTCGCTGGTGGCGTCGGCGCAGGCGCTCGTCGTCGGCATCGCGAACATGAGGCGCTATCGGCCCGCACCGGCGCTTGTCGAAGTGGCCGACTCGACGCGCGCGGTGCGCGTCGCGGTCTGCATCCCGGCGCGCAACGAGCGCGAGAACATCGAGGCGTGCGTGCGCGGCGTGCTCGCATCGCGCGAGGTCGACGTGCGCGCGTACGTCTACGACGACGAGTCGACGGACGGCACGGGCGAGATCATCGCGCGGCTCGCCGCGGAGGACTCGCGCGTGGTCGTCGTGCCGCGGCGCGCGCTGCCCTCCGGCTGGAACGGCAAGCAGCACGCGTGCTTCCGCATGGCGGAGCACGGGCTCGCCTACGACCCGTCGCTCGAGTGGTTCCTGTTCACCGACGCCGACGTGCGCTTCGAACCCGACGCCGTCGCGCGCGCGCTCGGATTCGCGCAGCGCGCGGACGCCGCGCTCGTGTCGACGGTCCCGCGTGAGGTCACGGGCTCCGTCGGCGAGATGATGCTGATCCCGCTGATCCACTTCGTGCTGATGGGCTACCTCCCGTTCGGCCGGATGCGCGCGACGCTTGATCCGGCGGCGAGCGCCGCGTGCGGGCAGTTCATCCTCGTCGCGCGCGCGGCCTACCGCGCGAGCGGCGGACACGAGGGGTTCCGCGATTCGATGCACGACGGCGTGAAGTTCCCGCGCGCGGTGCGGCGCGCGGGTCTGCGCACCGATCTCTACGACGGGACGGAGAGCGTCTCGTGCCGCATGTACCGCGGGTTCGCGCAGACCTGGCGCGGTTTTGCGAAGAACGCCTACGAGGGACTCGGGAGCGTCGGGCTTCTCGTCTTCATCACCGCATGGCACGTCCTCGGCCATCTCGTGCCGTGGGTCGTGCTTGGCGCGGTCGTCCTGCGTCCGGCCGATGCGGCTTCGCCGGGCGTGGCGCCGCTCCTCGCCGCTCTCGCCATCGCATGTGGGCTCGGCTTTCGCGCGCTTCTTGCCCGGCGGTTCCGCCAGTCGTGGCTGAACGTGCCGCTCCATCCCATCTCGATCGCGGCGCTGACCGCCGTCCAGTGGTGGAGCCTCTGGCTCGATCGGACGGGTCGCCGCGGATGGAAGGGCAGGGTGGCGGGGGCGCCCGTGAGGAGTTGAGGGAAGCGGAGGAATCCCTGCGCCGCCGTGTTGCGCATCGGCTGATTGCTTGGGAAAGTGGCCGTCATGACGGAATCGGCACCCGGTGAACACGTCGGTGGCGAGGCGGCATCGCCGGGCAGCGGGCCCGCACCGGAGGTTCTGGCGGCGCTCCAGGCGGAGATCTCCTCGTTGCGCGCGCGCAATGCGGCGCTCGAGTCGCGGATCGTCGAACTCGAGGCGCAGGTGAAGGCATCGGCCGGGGCGTCGTTTGAGGCGTCGACTCCGGCGCGGTCGGCGCCTCAGCCGGTGTTCGTGTCACCGCCTCCGCCTCGTACGTCGCCGCCGACTGCGCCGGCGATCCCGCCGGCACTCCCGCCGACACTCCCGCCGACACTCCCGCCGACACTCCCGCTCAATGCCAGCGCGCCCGCCACGCCGCGTGCAGGCGGGCCGCCGTCGGACTCCGCCGTCTTCGACACCGAGCGCTTCATCGGACGGCGCGTCGTACCGATCGTCGGTGCCGTGGCCGTGATCGGCGCGGTGGGCTTCCTCGTCCACTACGCGATCGACACCGGGCTGTGGGGCAGGATGCCCGGCGAACTCCGGTTCATCTTCGGCCTCCTGGTCGGCGTCGCGCTCCTCGCCGGCGGCGAGTTCGTGCGTCGTAGCGCTCCGGGCGCCGCGGTCGGCCTCGACGCGGCGGGTGTCGGCGCCTTCCTCGTCACCATCGCCGTCGGCGTCTACGGACTCGAACTCTTCTCGCCCGAGATGGGTGCGGTGCTCTCGGGAGCGGCCGGACTCTTCGGCGCCGCGTGGAGCGTGCGCACGCGCTCGGCGACCGTGGGTGCGTGCGCGCTCGTCGGACTGTTGGGCGCCCCCGTCACGTTCGGGCTTCTGCGGGAAGGCGTCCTGCTGGCCGGGTCGCTCCTCACGGTCGGAATCCTCAGCGGGATCGCGATGCAGCTCCTCGCGGACGCCGCGTCCCGTCGGCGTTTCGAGGTGCCGCGCTTCATGGCGCTCGGTGCAGCACTCATCGGCGGTGCGTATCTCCTCGATCTCGTCGGGATGAATCCAAGCGTGGTTGCGATCGGATTCATGCTCCTGTGGTTCGGCGCGTTCGTCGCGGGCGCCGTGCTGCTCGCGCTGCGCGGCTACGGCGCGCGGACGAGCGCGGCGGTGCTCGCGATCGCGGGGGGCGGGGCGTTCCTCGTCCAGATGTTGACGTGGGGCATGACCATGACGGGCGATCTGCGCGCGTGGTTTCCGGTGCTCGCGGGCGGCGGGCTCGCGGCGGCCGGGCTTCTGCTGCGCTCCTTCGCACCGGCGCCGCCGGAGCCGGGAGAGGTGGTGGACCCGCGCGAGGAGGTCGATCGGTCGGGAATCGAGTGCGCGCGGCTCGCGGAGACGGCGCTCGCGCTCGGATGCACGCTCTTCATCGGCGGATTCATCCACTTCGCGCCCGATGGCGGCCAGAGCCTCGCGACGGCGCTGCTCGTGCTCGGGCTGACCGTGGTGGCGGCGCGGAGCAGAAGCGTCGTGTTCGACACGCTCGCGGTGATCCTCGGGGTGCTTGCGGGCGTGGCGACGTGGTGGAGCGCGCTCGAGGCGCTGTCGTCGACGCGCGTGCCTGTGACGCTGCCGCTCGGGGCTGAGATCGGGCTCAAGCTGTCGTGGGGGATGCTGGGCGCCGCGGCCGGCGCGTGCACG
>JBIIYI010000126.1:0-7568 GCA_044346895.1 Phycisphaerales bacterium | reverse complement strand
CTCGAGCGGACCGCGGTCGCCGCATCGGATGCGGTCGCCTGCACCAGCGGATTGAAGATGCTTCCGGGCAGGGCGTCGGTCTTGAAGAAGACCTCGGGCGACCCGTTCGCCAGCACGCTGCCGACGCGGTCGGGGCCATCGGCGCCGAAGTAGACCACCACGGTGTAGCGGTCGTAGGGGACGTTGCTCACGGTCACGTCGATCTGCGGGAGCGTGTTCGAGTCGAGGTATCCGCGGCGCATGCGGTCGGTGTCGTTCGCCGGGAACGAGTAGATGCGCCACGGGTTGTTGACCGCGAACGCGACCGACGCGCCGGTTCCGACGCCGTAGCCATCCTTCAGGTTCGTCGACGCATTCCCGTTTCCGCCGGCCGCGTAGCCGTCCGACGCCGCGTTGTTGGCGCCCACGAGGTTCGACCAGTGGAGCGTGCCCCATTCGCCCGCTCCGGCGGGATTCGCCGCGGTGTCGTTGCAGCGGCCGCCGTCGGCCCCGTCGAAGTAGGTCCCCCCGACGAAGTTCACGCTGATCGCGTCAAGCGAGACGATCTCGGGAGTCGGTGTGAAGATCACCGTCGGCGCGCCTGCGCGGTCGCCTTCGGCCGAACCGATGCGCACGAGATACGCGGTTCCGGCGTTCAGCACGAACGACGAGGTGCACTCGCCGCCCGAGCAGCCGACGAGTTCACCGGTCGGCGTGAGGATCTCGATGGCGGCCGTGAATCCGTTCGAGCAGGCGTTGACGTCGTAGGAACGCGTCGTCGGCGGCGTGAACGTGTACCAGCGGTCGTAGTGCATCGGATCCTTGCATCCCGGCGCCTGCGCGGACGTGGTCGCGCCCACGAAGGAGACGGTGGTCGCCACGCCGAGCCCGATGGGAGTGGCGCCCGCGGCTTCGTCGTTCGCCGGTGCGGTGAACTCGGGCAGGGGCTTCGCGAACTCGACCAGCACGTGCGTCCACGCGGCGTCGGAGGCGATGTCGTTCCAGTACTCGCCGAAGTAGTACGCGAGGAACTGGCCGATGTGCTCGACGGCGCCCGCGTCGTTCGGCTCGTTCGCGGCCCAGCTGCCGTAGGAGAGTGCGCCGCCGTCGACCCACTTCCAGCCCCCGCTCGGTTCGGCGTAGTTCTTGTCGCCGAGATCCTGGTAGAGGCCGAAGGCGACGCGCGCCCCCGAGCCCGTCGCCATGTGGATCGAGCCGAGCATGCGGTTCTCGTCGACGGTGTTCGCGCAGGCGAGCGTGCCACCGAGTTCCTCGGCCTTCGCCTTGAGCTGCCCCCACGTGGCGCCGGGGCCGACGGCGTACTTGGCGTACCAGTGGTCGTTGCCGCCCGCGTCGATCGCGTACTGGTGCGCGCCCTGCAGAGAAAGCTCGACCTCGAACGGCTCGATCGTGAGCGTGCCGGTGCCGACATCCGCCTCCGAGTAGCCGCCCACGAGGATGTAGTAGGTCGCTCCCGCCTCGGCGCTGAAGGAGAGCTTGCTCGAGAAGTTCGCGCACGTGCCGATCACGTCGTCGTTGCAGGCGATCGTGGTGGCGGGGTCGCAGCCGGTCATCACCGCGAGGCGCGAGTCGTAGTTCACGATGTTGCACGTCGACAGGATGTAGACGTTCGTCGCGGGCGCCGTCCAGCGGTAGATGACCGTGTTGTGGATGACGTCGTCGCCGTACGGGCCGGGGTCGCAGATGCCGGCCAGGCTCACGTCGCGCGCCGCGCCGGTGGTGTCGACGGCGGCGCTCGTCCCCTCGATGTCGATCACGTCGGTGCAGATGCAGCCGACCTTCGCGAGGATCAGGTCGCAGTCCGAATCCCAGAGGATGTCGCAGCAGCTTGCGTTGATGGCGCAGACGTTGGCGCAGCAGGAGGGATCGATGCCGAGATCGGCGCAGGTCTGGCCGAGGGCGGAGGTGGAGAGCGTCGTGGCGGCGACGAGCGACGACGAGAGCAGGAACCGGGCGTGCATGCGTGTGACTCCTCAGGAACCCGAGGGACTTCGGGCCCTCCAACCTAGTCCCGGTCCGGAGAAAGTCAGCCGGCACCCGGCCAAAAAGCCAGAAACCACCCCCGGAAGGGGGTGGTTTCGGACTGCGTTCGGGGATGCGGGTCCGACCGAGGACTCGCGGGCCGACGGAACTACTTGTCGCTGTCCGGGAGCCCCATGCCGCGGCGGTCCGGGTACTTGGGCTTCGGAACGGCCCGGTAGCCCTTCGTCTCGATCTCCTTGAGGAGCACCTCGACCGCCTTCTCGAGCTGCGGGTCGCCGCCGTCCTTCATCTTCGCGGGATCGTCGACGACGACGATCGTCGGGTCGATGCCGTGGCCCTCGACGCCCCAGGTGCCGTCGGTCTCGTAGAAGCCGAACGTCGGCACCGCGATCGTTCCGCCGTCCATGAGGCTCGGATTGCCGGAGATGCCGACAAGTCCGCCCCACGTGCGCGTGCCGATCACCTCGCCGAGCTTGTTGTGCTTGAAGAGCCACGGGAACATGTCGCCGCCTGAGCCGGCGAGGCCGTTCACGAGCATCGCCTTCGGGCCGTAGTGCCCGTCCGGCGGCCAGGTGCCGTCGCGCGCGTCGCGCCGCGCCCAGTAGTTGGTGACCGGGCGGTTGAGGAGCTCGATGAAGCGCGTCGGGATCTGCCCGCCGCCGTTCCAGCGGTCGTCGATGAGGAGCGCGGGCTTCGTGCGCTGCCCGAAGAACTGGCGCACGAGTTCAGTCTGGCCGTCGACGCCCGTGTTCGGGACGTAGATGTAGCCGATCTTGCCGCCGGAGAGTTCCTCGACGCGTCGGCGCTTCGACTCGACCCACGCCGCGTAGTTGAGGTCGTCCTCGCTCGACATGGTCTTCACGACCACATCCTTCGCGTCCTTGTCGAGGACGGGCTTCTTCGACACGGTGAGCGTGACCGACTTGTCCGCGAGGCCGATGAACGGCGCCCACGGATCCTTCGACGGATCGATCGGCTCGCCGTTCACCGCGAGCAGGTAGTCGCCCTCGGCGACGCCCACCCCTTGCGCGGCGAGCGGGCTGCGCGCCGCGTCGTCGAAGTCGCCGCCTCGGGTGAACTTCGCGAGCT
The DNA here is from genome assembly GCA_044346895.1 of Phycisphaerales bacterium. Lineage (GTDB taxonomy): Bacteria > Planctomycetota > Phycisphaerae > Phycisphaerales > SM1A02 > QWPT01. The sequence continues at coordinate 4,496 of JBIIYI010000126.1, read as the reverse complement.
TCCACGCGTTCGCGCGGGTGCCGTCCTCGTTGGTCGCGCGCTCGAACGTCACGCCGAGGAGACCGACGTTGCGGCTCGGCGCGTTCTCGACGTCGCCCGGACCCTGCAGGTACGCGTGCCCGACGTTGAGTTCCGAGATCATCTCGGCGATGAGGTAGTTGAGGTCCTCGCGCGTGACGACCGCGGGCAGCATCGCCTCGTACTTCGCGTGGATCTCCTTCCAGTCGACGCCGTGCATGCCGGGGTCGTAGAAGTAGTCGCGGAAGATGCGCCAGGTGTCGGCGAGGATCTGCGCGCGCTCGTGGCGCGGATGGACCTCGACGAGCATCGGGCTCGCGACGATCGGCTTCGCGGTGGCGCCCGCGCCCGACGCGGCGATCGAGGCTCCGCCGCGGCCGCCCATCAGGAGCTTCTTGCCGTCGGCCGAGATCGAGAAGCGGGTTCCGGTGGCGCCCGCCGCCTCGCTCGGCGACTTCGACGAGAGATCCATGATGCGCACCGAGCCGTCGCGTCCGTAGATCAGTTCACCGCGGTCGTTGAACGCGATCGATCCGAAGCTGCCGGCGGGGGCCGGGAGCCGGACCGCGCGCGCCTCGAAGCCGTCGAGATCGATCTCGACCGATTTCCGCTCGGGCTTCTTCGCGTCCGTGTCGTCCGCCTTCGCAGGCGCCGCGCGCGAACCCGCGATGTCGTGCGTCATCGGCCCGTCGGGACCCTCGCCGGTCGCCTTGCCGGCGAAGGTGTCGCCGTCGATGGTCGCCTCGATCGTGAAGGGCATCTTGTTGAACGTGCCTGCGAGCTTGAGCGTCTTCGTCGCGGCATCCCACGCGCCGCTCGCCTCGCCCGAACCCATCTTCGAGGAGAACGTCGCCTTGACGGTGTTGTCTGACTCGAGGGTGATCTCGAAGGTGACCTCCATCGGGCCGTCGGGCATCGTGACGGAGCACTTCCACGTGCCCGCGGGGCCCGTCCGCACCGCCTCGGCCTTGCCCTCCTCCGGGGCATCGTCCTTCTTCTCCTCCTGAGAGGCGAGGTCATCGCCGATCGAGGCCGCATCCTCGGCCCCGCGACGGCGCCGTCCGCCGCCCGGAGGCATGCCGCCTGCGGGCGGGCCACCGGCTCCGGGTCCCGCCGCGGGCGCCGGGCCGCCTGCGGGACGGGCGTCGTCCTTCTGGCCCTCCTCGTCGCTCGTCGGGAGCCACGGAAGCTTGAAGTCCTTCTTGAGCGGCACCGCCATCAGCACCTGCGAGTTGCTGTAGATCCACGTCGTGTCGAACTCGCCGTAGGTCGGCGCGAAGTTGCGCTGGCTCGTGAAGACGAGCCATTCGCCCTTCCGGTCGAACGTCGGATCGGAGTCGGAATGGAAGCCGTTCGTCACCTGATGCCGCGCCTGCGCCGGGTCCTTGGCCTGCGTGTCGTGGATGTAGATCGCGTCGAGTTCGGTGGCGTCGCACGAGCGGCTCCACGCGATCCAGCGCGAGTCGTGCGAGAACGAGATGCCGACCTGGCGCGGCGCCTCGGGATTCCTGTCGAGGAGCGTCGTCGTGCCGTCCTCGAGCTTCACGAGCTCGATGTTGCCGGCCTTGTCTTGGATGACGACCGACTTCGAGTCCGGCGCCCAGTCGATCGAGGTGCGGAAGTGCGTGCCGTTCTTCGTGATGCGCTTCGGTTCCGCGGGCTTGCCGTCGTCGCGGCCGTCGGCGGGCATCGTGTAGAGCTCGTACTCGGCGATCGACTCGCCGTCCGCCGCCGGGACATCCGCGAAGTAGGCGATCGTCTTCCCGTCGGGGCTCCACGCCGCGCTCCGCTCGAAGATCCCGTCGGTTCGGGTGAGGTTGCGCGGCGTGCCGTTCTCGGCGGGGGCCGACCAGATGTCGCCGCGGCCGACGACGGCCACGCGCTTGCCGGTCGGCGAGATCGAGGCGCCCTGGATCGTCTCCGCGGCGTCGACGATCGCGACGCGCAGCGTCTCGCGGTCGCCCGGCACCCTGATGTCGACGGCGTTCGACGCGTTGTTGCCGAGGTCGAGCCGGTAGATGCGCGCGCCGTGCTGGAGCACCATCTCGCCCGCGCCGCCGTCATCGGGTCCGATCGCGGGCCACTTCACGTCGTGGTCCTTGAACCGCGTGACCTGCCTCGACTCCTTCGATCCGATGTCGTAGCTCCAGACGTTGAGCACGTTGCCTTCGGCCGCGCTGCGATCGGAGAGGAAGTACACCTTGTCGCCGTGCCACATGGGCAGCGTGTCGGTGCCTTCCCAGTCGGTGATCTGGCGCGATTCGCCGGTCTTCAGGTTGTAGAGCCAGACGTCGGTGGCCATGCCGCCGCGGTAGCGCTTCCACGTGCGCGTGTCGGTCGAGTGCGGCGTGTACACGAGCCACTCGCCGGTCCTGTCGATCGAGCCGTTCGCGCCGTAGGGGACGGGGAGCTTCTCAGGCAGCCCGCCGGTGGCGGAGACCGTGTAGAGCTTCTGCGCGCGGCCGAGGCCCTCGAGCGCGGCGGTCATGAAGACGAGGCCCGTGCCATCGGGCGTCCATTCGCAGAGTCCCTCGCTCGCCGGGTGGTGCGTGACGCGCTGCGGGATGCCGCCCTCGATCGACATCGTGTAGAGGTCGTTGCCGCCGTCGTAGTTCGCGCGGAACGCGATCGACTTCCCATCCGGCGAGAAGCGCGCGGAGCCCTCGAACCCGGGCGGATTCGCCAGCGGACGCGCCGTGCCGCCCGACTTCGGCACGATCCAGAGGTCGTTGCCGTAGGTGAAGACGATCGAGTCCTTCGAGATGTCGGGGTAGCGGCAGAGGCCCGTGGTCGGATCGGGCTCGCTCGACTCCGCGGTCGCGGGTGCGAGCGGGGCGGCGTTCGTGAGAAGCGCGGGAGCGGTGGCGAGGAAGATGAAGGTCGAGAGCATGGGGGCGCATGGTACGGACCTTCGCGCCGGTCGATCGCACGGTGGAACTCACGGGCGAGAAATCCGCCGCGACTCGGTCGCGGTCGCGGTCGCGCAATCCGCGCGGTCGGGAGCGCGAGTGCTCGGGGCTTCGAGTGCTCAGGGCTTCGAGTGCTCAGGGCTTCGCGACGAGCGCGATCCGGCGATCGCTCACGACCGCGCCGCCGGGCTTCTCGATGGTGACCGCGAAGAGGACTGGCCGCGCGACGGGAAGGCGCGCCCGCACCGGGATCACCGCGCGTCCGGCGGCCGGCACGTCGAAGACGCCGCCATCGACGGGGAAGCGCTCGTCGCGCTCGGCGTCGAAGATCCACAACTGGTACTGCTCGCGCGACGGATCGTTGGCGGCGAGCCCTTCGATGACGAGGATGCCGTCGTCGCTCTCCGCATCGAAGCACACTTCGCCTCCCACCGCGCCGACGACGTGATCGTCGTCGGTGCCGGACCAGCGGAGGCGCATCGTTCCCGGATGCGCCGCGAGGTAGGCGTCGACATCGGTCGCGGCGGTCGCGGTGGAGGCGCGGTCGTCGACGCCGAGCCGGAGGACGAGCGCGGTGCCGGCTGCTCCGAGCGCGATGCACGCCGCGGCGGCGAGCCAGCCGAACGACGCGGGGCGCGGATCCATCGGCGCCTGCGCCGTGCGTGCGCGCGGTTCGTCCGTACGGATCGGGATGACGCGGGAAGTGGCGGGGGCGGGAGCCGGATGCAGCGCGCGGCAGACATCGCGGAGCCTCGCCTCGACCTGCGCGGGCATCGCCTCGCGGTCGTCGTGCGCCGCATCGATCGCGAGTTCCGCGATGAGTTCCTCGAAGGAAGCCTGTTCGGCGTCGAGATCGAACCCGAGCTCGCGCGCGGCGTCGAGTTCGTCGATCGAGACGCTTCCGCCGAAGAGGGCGCGGTCGATCGACGCGTCGACGAGACGCTCGCGAAGCTGCGCGGCATCCGTTCGGCCGTGCGGGTTCATGACCGACCGCCCTTCGAAGCCGCGTCCGCTGCGGAGCGCGTGGAGGCGCCGTCCGAGGAGACTGCGCTTGCGCGCGCCACTTCCTCGGGCGAGAGCATGCCCTGCTCCGCGAGGATCTGTCGGATCTTGATCAGGCCGCGCCGCGCGTGCGTCTTGACGGTGCCGAGCGGCATGCCGGTCGCGGTCGCGATCTGCTCGTGCGAGCAGCCGTGATGGATGGCGAGCTGGAGCACCTGCTGCTGTTCCGGCCGGAGTTGCCGGAACGCGCGCTGCGCGATCGACTGCTGCTCGCCGAGTTCGGAGCGATCGACCGACACGCGGCGATCCGTGACCGTCTCGGCGATCTGCGGGACCTCGGGTCGTCGCATCTTGCGACGGCCGCGATCGATGAGCCGTCGGCGCGCGATCATCGCGACGAACGTGGTCTCGCTTGCGATCGAGCTGTCGAAGCGCGCCGCGCTCTTCCAGAGGTCGATGAAGATCTCCTGGACGGCGTCCTCGGCGTCGGAGGCCGACGAGGAGAGCCTTCGCGCGAGGCTCCACACGAGACCGCTGAAGCGCGTGATGCACTCGGAAGGGGCGGCC
>JBIIYI010000125.1:0-7683 GCA_044346895.1 Phycisphaerales bacterium | reverse complement strand
GGCGACCGCAACGAGTTTCTGCGCTCGAGCGCGGCTCTTGCCGCGCCCTCGCTTTCGCCGACCGCGCGGCTATCCTCCCGCCCCGTGCTTCCCCAGAACATCGTCTCCCACAGCGTCCTCGACCTCACTGATCGCCTTGCCGCACGCGAGGCCGACTGGCGGGCGGGCGCGGTCGTCTACCAGGTCTTCGTCGACCGCTTCGCGCCGAGCGCCGACCTCGAGGCGAAGCGCTCCCTATACCCCGCGCCCAAGCGCCTGCGCGGCTGGCACGAGACGCCGACGAAGGGGCACTTCGTCGAGGAGGCGGGCGTCTGGAGCCACGAGATCGACTTCTGGGGCGGCGACCTCGCGAGCGTGCGGGGGAAGCTCGAGCACCTGCAGGCGATCTCGGCGGATGTCCTCTACCTGAACCCGATCCACCTCGCCTACACGAACCACAAGTACGACAGCGCCGACTACCTCGCGGTGAGCCCCGAGTACGGCTCGCGCGCGGATCTGCGCATGCTCGTCGGCGACGCGCACGCCCGGGGGCTCAAGGTCGTGCTCGACGGCGTCTTCAACCACGTCGGGCGTCGTCACGGGCTGTTCGAGGCGGCGATGCGCGATGCGCACAGCCCGTACCGGTCGTGGTTCTTCATCGGGAGCGAGTATCCGAACGGATACCGCGGCTGGGCCGACGTCGCGAACCTGCCCGACCTGCGCGTCGAGCGCGACGAGGTGCGCGAGCACCTGTGGCTTGCGAGCGACAGCGTCGTGCGTTCGTACCTGCGCGACGGCGTCGACGGGTGGCGGCTCGACGTCGCGAGCGATCTCGGCCCGCACTTCCTGCGCGAACTCACGCAGAGCGCCCACCGCGAGAAGCCGGGATCGTGCGTCGTCGGCGAGATCTGGAACGCACCGAGCGGCTGGGAGCGATCGCTCGACGGCATCCTCAACATGAATGCGCGCATGATCGTCCTCGACTACTGCCGCGGCCGCGCCGACGCGGCGACGACGGCCGAGCGGCTGCGCGACATGGTCGACGATGCGGGAATCGAGTTCGTGCTGCGCTGCTGGACCACGCTCGAGAATCACGACACCGAGCGCCTCGCGCACGCGGTGCCGGGCGAGGCCGAGCGTCGCATCGCGCACGTCCTGCAGGCGATGCTCCCCGGCTGCCCCAATCTCTACTTCGGCCAGGAGGTCGGCACGCCCGGAGGCGCGGATCCCGAGAATCGCGCGCCGATGCGCTGGGAGCTCGTGCGCGACGGCAATCCCGAATGGGAGTTCATGCGCGGGCTGTACGCCGCGCGGCGATCGATGCGCGCGGCGTCGAAGGGCGACGTCGTGTTCCTGCGCGGTCGGAAGCTCCTCGCGTTCCTCCGCACGACCGATCGGGCGCTCGAGAGCGTGCTCGTCGTCGCGAACATGGAGGACGTCGAGGTCGAGGAGACGCTCTCCGTGCGCGACGGCCGCATCATGGCGGGCACGCACTTCAAGGACGCCCTCGCCTTCGACCGGCCCGACGCGTTCTCGACGCACGTCCAGATGGGCTTCGCCACGCTGAAGCTGCCGCCGAAGTCCGTGCGGGTGATGAAGATCGTCCCGCCGACGCCGGGACAGCACTCGCCGTACAAGCGGATGCGGTGAGGCATCCCGACGCGCGGCATTCGCCGCGCATCCGGACCGCTCGCCCCCGACTTTTCAGGCGCGCGTCGGCGCCGACCGCCCCGGAGCGGCATCGGCCCGGCATACTGCGCCGCATGCCCGACGCCGCTCCGACGACCACGCTCGAACTCACGACACGCACCGACGGCGTCGCCGCGACGGTGACCCGGGAACTCGCGCGGACGCAGGGGCTCCTGCGGCTCGCGCCCTGCTGGGTGCCGCGCTCGTTCCTGCAGCCGGGCCTGCGCATCAAGCTGCATCCTGCGGACACCTATGCGTTCGGCCTCCACCGCGGCGGCATCGACGAGCGCTGGTTCAGCTCGACCACCGAGGCCGCGAACGACAACCGCACGCCGGACGAGGGCCTCTCCTACTGCGTCGTCGGCCGCGAGCGCTTCACGCTGCGGCAGGCCGTCGCCGAGTGCGGCGCGGCGCTGATCGGCGAGCGGCTCTGGTCGCGCTACGGGAAGTGGCCCGTGTACGCGAAGTTCTTCGACAACATGGGCCCGATCCCGCACCACATGCATCAGGACGACGCGCAGGCCGCGCTCGTCGGGCAGGAGGGGAAGCCCGAGGCGTACTACTTCCCGCCGCAGCACAATCCGGTCGGCAACAACTTCCCGCACACGTTCATGGGGCTCGTGCCGGGCACGACGAAGGCCGACGTGCGGCGCTGCCTCGAGAACTGGAACGCGGGCGACAACGGCATCCTCGACATCTCGCAGGCGTACCGGCTGAAGGTCGGCACGGGCTGGCTGATGGAGCCACGCGTGCTGCACGCACCGGGCTCGCTCTGCACGTACGAGCCGCAGTGGGGGAGCGACGTCTTCGCGATGTACCAGTCGCTGGTCGAGGGCCGCATGGTGCCGTGGGAACTGCTCGTCAAGGACATGCCGAAGGAGAAGCACCGCGACCTCGACTTCATCGTCGAGCAGCTCGACTGGGAGAAGAACGTCGACCCGAACTTCAAGGCGAACCGCTACCTCGAGCCGGTCACGGCGGCGAAGGGCGACGGCTGGCACGACCGCTGGATCATCTACGGCAGGATGAACGGCTTCGAGTACTTCACGGCGAAGGAGCTCACGGTCGAGCCGGGCGCGACGTGCACGATCGCCGACAACGGCGCGTACGGCCTGACCTGCGTGCAGGGGACGGGCACGATCAACGGCGAGCCGCTGTCGAGCCCGCGGTTGATCCGCTTCCGTGCGTTGACGAACGACGAGTACTTCTGCACCGAGGCCGGCGCGCGCCGAGGCGTGACCATCACGAACACGTCGACGGTGGAGCCGCTCGTCTGCCTGCGGTACTTCGGTCCGGAAGTCTGGAATGGTGCCTGGCACCAACCGCGCACCAACCAGGACGCGACCTGACACCAACCAGGCACTGCCTGCGCGCGCCGAAGAGCCGGCTCCCCAGCATGTTGTGGCGGCAGTCCGAGACCCGGTTGGTGCACGGTTGAAACCTGGTTGATCCCGGGTTGGTGCCTGGCACCGTGCGACGTGGCACCGTGCGACGTGGTCTGGAATGGTGCCTGGCACCAACCGCGCACCAACCAGGACGCGACCTGACACCAACCAGGCACTGCCCGCACGCGCCGAAGGCCTGATTCCGCAGTATGTTGCCGCGGCAGTCCGAGACCCGGCTGGTGCACGGTTGAAACCTGGTTGATCCCGGGTTGGTGCCTGGCACCGTACGACCGGTCGAGAGCGCATCGTCACCCGCCGTGTGATGCCCGGCAGAGGAGCTTCCCATGAAACTGCACAACGCCATGTGGCCCGGACTCGTCGGCAAGGAGCCGGGCACCGACCATCCGCCGATCTCGCTCGACCGCATGCTCGAGCTCACCGCGAAGGCCAAGGTCGACGGACAGAGGTTCGACGGCGTCGACCTGTTCCTGTTCCATCCGCACACCGACCCCGACGCGAGCGAGTCGGACATCCGCAGGATGGCCGACGCCATCGCCGCGAAGAATCTCGCCGTCGGCTCGCTCGTCGCGCCCGTCTGGCCCGGCACCGTCGGCGACAGCGCGATGGGCTCCATCGAGCAGCGCGCGAAGTTCATCGACGCCGTGCGCAAGGCCTGCCGCATCGCGCGCATCCTCAACGAGCACGGCGTGCGCAAGTACGGCGTGATCCGCATCGACAGCGCGACAGGCACCAAGGCCGCCGCGAAGGACGAGAAGAAGGCGATCAAGCAGATCGCCGCGACCTTCCGCGAGGCGGGCATGGTCGCTGCCGGCCACGGCGAGAGGCTCGCCGCCGAGGGCGAGGTCTGCTGGGCGGGCATGCACTCGTGGAAGGCGATGCTCGGCGTGCTCGAGGCGGTCGACATGCCGGGAACCGTCGGCTTCCAGGCCGATCTCGCGCACACCTACCTCTACATGCTCGGCGTGAACTCGCCGAAGACTGCGCTTCTCAAGCCCGCGGGCAAGGGAAGGAAGCACTCTGCGAAGGACTTCGACAAGGCCTACGCGAGGCTGACCGACGCGCTGCGCCCGTGGACGATCGACTTCCACGTCGCGCAGAACGACGGCACCGTGCACGGCACGGGCTCGCACGACAAGACCGGCCGTCACTGCCCGGCGGACGATCCGAACGGCAAGCTCGACATTCCCGCGTGCTCGAAGCGCTGGCTCGAGGGCGCCGCTTCGCGCGGCATCCGCCACATCTGCTGGGACGGCTGCATGTTCCCGAACGCGCTCCTCGAGAGGCAGGAGACGTGGAACACCGTGCTGCGCGCGATGATCTCGGTGAGGAACGCGATCGCCTGACCGGCGGAGGATCGAACGATGGCAAGGAAGATGAACAAGAGCAAGCCCGAAACCGCGACGGCGATCACGACCACCCAGCCCGCGCCCGCCGCGGTGCGCGAACTCCGCATCGGCCTCGTCGGCTACGGCTTCATGGGCCGCGCGCACGCGAACGCGATCCGCCAGGTGCCGCACTTCTTCAAGACCTCGCGCAAGCCCGTGCTGCAGGCGGTGTGCGGCCGCGACGAGGCGAAGGTGCGCGAGTTCGCCGCCGCGTGGGATGCGCGGTCGATCGAGACGGATTGGAGGAAGCTCGTCGCGCGCGACGACATCGACGCCGTCGACATCTGCACGCCCAACGACTCGCACATGGAGATCGCGCTCGCCTGCGTGAAGCACGGCAAGATGATTCTCTGCGAGAAGCCGCTCGCGCTCGATGGGAAGCAGGGCGAGGCGATGGTGAAGGCCGTCGAGAAGGCGAAGCTGCCGAACCTCGTCTGGTACAACTATCGCTTCCTTCCGGCGGTGACGCTCGCGAAGAACATCGTCGACGCGGGCGAACTCGGCCAGATCTTCCACTACCGCGCCAACTTCCTGCAGGACTGGACGATCTCGGCGGATCTCCCGCAGGGCGGCGCGGGGCTCTGGCGGCTCGATGCGAAGGTCGCGGGTTCTGGCGTGACGGGCGACCTCCTCGCCCACTGCATCGACACGGCCCGGTGGATCAACGGCGACATCGTCGCCGTGAGCGCGATGACCGAGACCTTCATCAAGGAGCGTGTGCACACGGCGACGGGCAAGAAGCAGGCCGTCAAGATCGACGACGCCTGCGCCTTCCTCGCGCGCTTCGAGAACGGCTCGCTCGCCGTCTTCGAGTCGACGCGCTACGCGCGCGGCCACAAGGCGCTCTACACCTTCGAGATCAACGGCGAGAAGAAGAGCCTCGCGTGGGATCTCCACGACCTCAACCGACTCTCGTACTTCGACCACGGCGTCCCCGGCGACCGGCGCGGCTGGTCGAGCATCCACTGCACCGACGGCGATCATCCGTACGCCGGCAAGTGGTGGGTGCCGGGCCTCTGCCTCGGCTACGAGCATTCGTTCGCGCACGGGCTGTACGAGTTCCTCACGAGCCTTGATGCCCCGAAGGCGCCGAAGGCCTTCCCCGACTTCCGCCATGCGCTCGGCACGCAGTACGTGTGCGACGCCGTGCTCGCGGCGGCGCGCACGGGCAAGTGGACGAAGGTGAAGCGGGTGTGACTCGCGCGCACTGGTGCCGCGCGGCCGCGGCCGCGTGAGCCCGCGGCCGCGTGAGCCGAGGTGCCAGGCACCAACCCGGTCGTAACCGCGCACCAACCAGGTTGCAACCGCGCACCGACCGTGGGTCAGGGACATGCCGTGCGGATCAGGTATGACACGCGATTCGCACGGAGAGAGTCGCGCAGCACCGCGTGCCGGGTTCGTGCGCGGTCGCGCGCTGGTTGGTGCCAGGTTGGTGCCAGGCACCGTCGGTATCCCAGCCGGCGCATCGTCGGTTCGGCATGGGAATCCTCCCCGTCCCCGCGCCCCGCGGCTCTCGCTATCTTCCCGTCCCCGCCCGCGCGTCAGCGAGCGGTGCAGTCGAATCCCCGGCCACGTCAGCAATCGGAGTCACCATGCAGAAGCTTTCCCGCGGCATCCTCTCGTTCACGCTCGTCACGGCATCCCTCGCGGGTGCTCTCGCGCTTTCCGCGTGCAGCACCACGCCCGAGACCGCGACCGATCGCGCCGCACTCTCGAACAAGACGAAGTCGTTCATCGAGAACGCCCGCAGCACCGATCCGTCGCTCTCGAAGTTCTTCGACTCGTGCGTCGGCTACGCCGCGATCCCATCGATCGCGAAGGGCGGCTTCATCGTCGGTGGCGCGTACGGCAAGGGCGAAGTGTTTGTCAAGGGTGGCGCACGTATCGGCTACTGCGACGTGAGCCAGGGCTCGATCGGTGCGCAGATCGGCGCGCAGACCTTCGGCGAAATCATCTTCTTCGAGACGAAGGAAGCGTTCACCGCGTTCAAGGGCGGCAAGTTCGCGCTCGCCGCGCAGGCCTCGGCCGTCGCGCTGCAGGCGGGCGCGGGCGCGGCGGCGAAGTACCAGGGCGGCGTTGCAATCTTCGTGCTGAACCCAGAAGGTCTCATGCTCGAAGCGTCGGTCGGCGGCCAGCAGTTCGGCTACCAGTCGGTCGCCGACGTCGAGTGATCGACGAGCGGTACACAAGACATCGCATGCAGCACCCTGCGGTGAAACATGTCTGACAGCAGACACACGGGGCGCGCCTCTTCGGCGCGCCCCGTGTGCGTTTCGAACTTGGTTGTAGGGCTGATCGGTTCATCTCGTCCTGATGCCGAGCGGGGCCTCAGGCATGACACAGCCAGCCGACGACGCCAAAGCAGTGCATGTCGTCACCTCAACCAGTGCAGTCGCCCCAGTTCCCGAGCACGATGCTCAGGTCGATTCCATCGACTCGGTTGTCTCCGTTGATGTCCGCGCGCGCCTCCACCGGGTTCGGACCCCAGTTCGACAGGATCACCGTGATGTCTCGCGCGCTCACCTCGCTGTCGAGGTCGACGTCTCCTTCGCATCCGATCCCGGCGAACGTCAGTCCCTCGATCATGAATCCGCGCATCTGCCCGTTGAAGACGCCGTAGCCGCCGATCGACCGCCCGTCGCGCGAGATCGCGGTCACCTCGCGCAGCACCGTCCAGCCCGCCGGCAGCGTGCCTCGCGCCTGGAGCAGCGCGGTGAGGTCGATCATCCCGAGATCCTCGCGCCAGATCGCGGCCCGTTGCTGGCCACTCGGGTCATGGACGCGCCCGCCGACGGCGATGAATGGCCCCGAGCCCTGCCATCCGTACGTCGCGTAGCCGACGCTCGACGCGTACCCGGAGTAGCCCGGCGGCATCGGCAGCGCGGTCATGCCCGACTTCGCATGCCAGAGGAAGGGACGCTGGTAGCCTTCGCCGTCGTCGGAGTGTCCGACGATGAACTGGCCGTTCGCGGAGATCGCCTCCGCGCTCGAAGAGGATCCACCGAGCGTCCCCAGACTCGTCATCCCGGATTCTTGCGTCCAGCGGAAGGCGTGGTAGGACCCCGTGCCGTCGGCCAGATCGCTCGTGCCAACCACGCTCGAACCCGAGCCGTCGACTCCGTGGGCGCGCGACCAGCCGCCGAGCGTTCCGAGTGACGACATGCCCGATCCCTCGACCCATCGGAACGCCCTGTTCCCTCCCGATGCCGGGGTCGAACTTCCGA
>JBIIYI010000124.1:0-7688 GCA_044346895.1 Phycisphaerales bacterium | reverse complement strand
CATGCAGTCGTCGCGGTCGAGCGATTCCTCGAGATGCCGCAGCATCGGGCCGGCGTCCATGAAGCCGCTGCCCGCGAGGATGATTCCGCCGTGCACCATGCGGTCGATCGCCATCGACTCGCGCTTCGAGAGGACGTAGTGGAGTTCGGGGAACCAGAGCGGCGCGCCGCCCGCGCGCACGGAATCGCGCAGATCCGGCGCGAGATACTCGGGATGCTTGTAGAGCGACTCGATCCCGTGCACGGCCATCGGGCTGTCGACGTAGACGTTGAGCCCGTGCAGCAGGCCCTTCGCGTGGAGCCGCGCGAGGCGATGCACGAGGAGCTGCGCGCGCCCGAGCGCGAACACCGGCGCAAGCACCTTCAGCTTGCGTCGTGCCGCCTCCGCGACGATTTGCGCGAGCGTCTCGTCGGGGTCGGGAAGCTGCCCGCGCGCGCGCTCGCCGTTGGTCGACTCGACCACGATCACATCCGCGTTCGCCGGCCGGTGCGGCGCCGCGAGGAGCGAGACCTGTCCCGGACGCTCGGCGCCGAGATCGCCCGTGAAGTAGAGGACGCGGCGCTCGGCGCCGACGCCGATCGAGAGTTCGGCGCTCGCCGCGCCGGGCGTATGGCCGGCGTTGCGGAAGGTGAGCGCGACGTGCGGCGCGATCTTCACCTCGCGGTCGAGCGGGACGCCCTCGATCCGCTCCATCGTCTCGCGCACGTCCGGCGTGTCGAACAGCCGCTGCGCCGGCGGAAACTCGGGCGCAGGCCCGGCGGCCTCGCCCGGCATGAGCGCGCGGCCCCACGGCGCCGTGCCGCTCGAACGTTCGTAGAAGCGCGCGCGCTGGAGCTTCGCGCTCGATCGGAGGACGCGGCCGAGGAGCTCGTGCGTCGCGGTCGTCGCGTAGATCTTTCCGCGGAAACCGAGGTTGGGCAGCATCCCGAGACGGCCGCAGTGGTCGATGTGCGCGTGCGTGACGACGACCGCGTCGACGAGCGCGAAGTCGATCTCGGGCGCCACGGCGTTGCGTGCCTCGTCCGCGGGCGTGCCCTGGAACATCCCGAAGTCGATCAGGATGCGCGCCTTCGGTGTACGAACAAGCGTGCAACTCCCAGTCACCTCGCCGGCGGCGCCGTGGAACTCGAGCGTCGCGCCGACGACGCGCGTGGATTCCGCGCCGCTCATCGCGCGCCTCCCGCGCGGGCCTGCGCGTGCGCCGGGAACGCGGCGAGATCGAAGATCTCCTCGAGCGGCGACCACCATTCGCCTTCGCGCGCGAAGGGCGTGCGGCGCTGGAAGGTGCGCATGAGCGCGTCCCACTCCTGCGTGCGCGGGTTGCTCGCGTAGCTCTGGTAGCGCGCGGGGTCGAAGTCGTCCTCGGTCTCGACGAGCATGAAGAGGCGGGTTCCGCCGCGCCAGATGCGCATGCCGCGGATCCCGATCGCGCGCAGGCCCTCGGTCACCTCGGGCCAGACGGACCGGTGGTGACGGATGTATTCCTCGATCCGCGCGGGATCGTCGACGAGATCAAGGGCCTGGGCGAACACGCGCATGGCGAGAAGGTAGCCGAAGCGCGGTCATCCCGTCGCTTCGGATGCGGCGGCCTCGTGGTTTGCGGTCTCGTGGTTCGCGGTCTCGTGGTTCGCGCCTCGTGGTCTCGGGGATCGTAGCTTCGTGGTTCGCGCCTTCGGATGCGCGGGCTCGCGGTGCCCTCGACTCGGCTCCGCGGGCTTCCAACGTCGGCGCTTCGGATACCTTGCGGTCGATGGAAGCAGCGCGCGCGCAACGCCCGGACTTCGACTGGCTCGTGCTGACCGCCGCGAACGCGCGGCAGGCGGCGACCTACGACCTGCAGCTCGCCGCGCGCCTCGGGCACGCGCCGCTCGCAGGCGTGCGCGGCGCCTTCGCGATCGCCGACGCGTGCGACGCGCGCATCGGATCGGGTGCGGCGACCGTGCTCGCGCTCGCCGAGGTCGCGCGGCGGCTCTCGCGTGCGAAGTCCGCGCGCAGCCTCGCGGAACTCTTCGCAGGTGAACGGATCCTCATCCTTCACTCGGGTGGCGACTCGCGCCGGCTGCCGATGTATGCGGTCGAGGGAAAAATCTTCGCGCCGATTCCAAAGTCGACGCGCGGCGGCGCATGCGCGTGCGTCCTCGACCTCCTGCTCGGCGATCTCGCGTCGCTTGCGCCGCGCGAAGGTGGCGAGGTGCTCGTCGGCGCAGGCGACGCGGTGATCGGCCTCGCGCGCGATCCCGTGCGCTTCGAAGGCAAGGGCGTGATCGGCGTCGCGCAGTGGGCGAACGCGGAGCGCGCGTCGCGGCACGGCGTATTCGTGCGCGGGCGCGGCGATTCGGTCGCGGCGTTTCTGCAGAAGCCGGGCACGGACGAACTGCGCGCGGCGGGTGCGCGCGGACGCGACGGACGCGTACTCGTCGATCTCGGGCTCTTCTCGTTCGACCCGGATTCGATCGCGGCGCTCCTCGTGGGCGCCGGCGTGCGTCTGCGCGCGCGACGCATCTCCTTCGTGCGCGGCGGTTTCGCCGATCGCGCCTCGCGTGCGGAGTTGCCGCCGGTCGACCTCTACCGCGAGATCGCGATGGCGCTTCCGCAGCGCATGACGCGCGCGCGATATCTCGCTGCGTGCGCGGGCGACGCGACGCGCGGCGCGCGTGCGAGACCGCTCGGCGAACTCTTCGACGCCATGCGCGGAACCGACTTCCGGGTCGAGGTCGCGACTGTCGGCGACTTTCTCCACATCGGCTCGATGCGCGAGCTTCTCTCCGCGCTGTGCGGACCGGCGGCGGAGATCGCGCGGTTCGGCGTCGAGCCTTGCTCGATGCCGGTGCCGGCGCTCGCCGCCGCACCTGGCCGCGAGCCGGTGGTGCTCGATGGGCGCGTGGCGCATGCGCACGTCGAGCGCGGATGCGCGGTCATCGACGCGTGCGCGATCGGGCGCGCGCGCCTCGGCGGCGACAACATCGTCTGCGGCGTGCACGCCGATCGACTGACGCTGCCGCGCGGTGTCGCGCTCTTCACGCTGTCGATCGAAGGCGGCCGCGCCGGCGCTGCGCCAGTCCTCGTCGCCTGCGGAGTCGACGACGACTTCAAGACGCGGCTCGATCGCGGCGGAACGTTCTTCGGCCGTCCGTTCGAGGCATTCCTGCGGACGGCGCGCCTCGACGCACGCGACTTCGTGACCGGCGACGGCACGCTGTGGGACGCGCGACTCTGGGTGCCCGGGCCACTGGAGGGCACGCAGCGCGCCGAACCGCATCGTGCGCTTGCGTGGATGTGGCGCGGCGAGCGCGCGCCGGCCGCGTGGCGCAGCGCGCGTCGGATGTCGCTCGGCGAGATCGTGGCGCGTGGCGATCGCATGGCGCGTGCCTTTGCGCGGGCGATGAGCGTGTCGGCGCTCGCCGAGTCGTATCCGACGGTTGCGCTTGCCTGTGCGGCGGCGGATGGAAGCCTGCCGGACATGCAACGCGGCATGCTGCGGCGTCCGGTCGCGGCGCGACGCGCGATCGTGCGGAACGAGGCGTCGCTTCCCGTCGGCATGATTTCCTCGCCGGTCGCAAGGGCGCACGCATTCGCGACGATGTCGTGCGTCGCGGCGAGCCTCGGGCGCGCATCAGGACTCACCGCGCGCGCGCATCGCGCGGCTGCGTTCGCGGCAGTGGGCGAGGCGGTGCTCGCGCAGGTCGCGCTTCCCGCGCGGCCCTCGCGCGCGGCGATCCTCGAGGATCAGGCCGTGTGGACGTCGACGCCCGTGCGCGTCGACCTCGCGGGCGGCTGGACCGACACGCCGCCGATCTGCAACGCGTTCGGCGGCAGCGTCGTCAACGTCGCGGTCACGCTGCGCGGACAGCTTCCGATCCAGGTGGTCGCGAAGCTCGACGAGGTCGCGCGCGGCGACGAGCCCGTGATCCGCATCACGAGCACGGATCTCGGCGAGACCCGCGTGATCCGCACGAGCCGCGATCTCGCGGCGCGCGGCGATCCGACGCGCTGGTCGAGCCTCGCCGAGAACGCGCTCGTCCTGACGGGCGCGGCGCCATCCGATCCGAAGGCGTCGCTCGCGAAGTGGCTGCGCGCGGTCGGCGGCGGCATCTCGCTCACGATGTTCTCCGCGGTGCCGAAGGGCTCCGGGCTCGGCACAAGCTCGATCCTCGGCGCGGCCACGATCCACTGCCTCGACCGCGTGTTCGGCCGCGAGCGTTCGCCCGAGGAACTCTTCGCCGCGACGAGCGCGCTCGAGCAGATGCTCTCGACGCGCGGCGGCTGGCAGGATCAGGTCGGCGGCATCCTCGGTGGCTTCAAGCTCGCGCGGACGCAGCCGGGTGGCGCGCAGCGGCCGGTCGCCGAGCCGCTCGCGGTCGCGCCGTCCTTCGTGCGCGAGCTCGCGTCGCGCTCGGTGCTCTACTTCACCGGCGAGCGCCGCATGGCGAAGAACATCCTCGAGAACGTGGTGTGGAACCACCTCACGCACGAACCCTCGGCCATCGCGGCGGTGGCGGGGCTCAAGGAGAACGCGCCGCGGATGCGCGAGGCGCTCGTGCGCGGCGATGCGGACGCGTTCGCCGGCGAGCTCGATCGGTACATGCGGCTCAAGCGGCAGATCGACCCGGGTTCGGCGCCGCCGATGTTCGACGCGCTCGCGCGCCGATGGCGGCGCGATCTCGCCGCGTGGTGCTTCGCGGGCGCGGGCGGCGGGGGATTCATGCTGCTCGTCGCGAACGACGCGCGCGGAGCCGGGCGGCTGCGCGAAGACATCGCGCGCAGGCCGCAGCATGCGCGCGCGCGCGCGTTCGACCTCGAGGTCGATCCGGTCGGCGTCCGCTGCGCGGTGCTGTGAACGCACGCCTCGACGTGCGCCGAGCGGCGGCCGCGAGCGCCTCGGAGTCCGGCGCGAGCCCTTGGGGAAGCCGTGTACGATGCGGCGATGCCCGACCGCGCTCCGGTTCCACCGACGCAGGCACCCGCGACTCCGCCGCCGCTCGCGACGAGCCGCCCGTGGCTCTCGGTCGCCGGCTGCCTCGGCGGTGGAACGGTCGCGATCGCGCTCGCGATGCTGCTCGTCGTCGCGGGCGTGGTGGCGCTGATCCTCCTGCCGACGCTGACGCCGTCCTCGCGCACGACGAACGCGAGGTTCATCTCGGCGCTCGGAAAGCTGACCGAAGCGCCCGCCCTCAGGATCGCGACGCGGGAAATCGCCGTCCGCGTCGATGCGAGCACGCCCACCGAGGCGACGCTGCGCGCGTGGCTCGTGCCGATCGGTCCGGGTTGGAAGATCGAACTCGGTCGTACGAAGGCCGAGATCGTTGCCGACGGAAACCGCGTGCAGTACGTGATTCCGCTCGTGGTCGACGGCGCGCGCGTGCGGGGTGAGGTCGGCGGCGACCTCGCGAGCCCGGATGGCGAGGTCGTCGTCACGCTTCCGCCGCCCCGCGTCGACGAATCGCTCGTCGAGGTGCAGAGCGATCCGAAGCGGCTGCGCATCGAGATCGACCGCGACTGGGCCGACCACGTGGTCGGCGACGATGCCGCGCGCGATCAGGCGCTCGCCGCGATCCGAGATGCGGTCGTGCGCGAGGCGGGCTCCGAGATCGCGATGTTCGAGGTACGCGAGAAGGCGCGCGCGACGGTCGTCGAGATGCTCCGCGCGCTCCTTCCGGAGGATCTGCGCGAGCGGCCCATCCGCATCCGATGGAGCGACGAGCCCGAGGACGCGCGGCGTCCGTAGCGCGCGCGGGGCGGGCCTCCGCATTGCGCTCGCCTCCGGCCGCCCTCCGCGCATCGGAGCCGCGAGCACGCATCCGATTGAGGCTACATTGCGCGCATGGCGTCGCGCCTGCCATTCCACCGCTCCCTCCTCGGGCGCAGCATGCTCTTCGGCGTGCTTCCCGCCGCGATCGTGGTGCTCGCCATCGTCGGGCTGAACGGCGTGCGCGCGTGGGGGAACCTGAGCGCGACGGTCGAGCGCGACCTGACGAACGCCACGCGGCTTGCGGCGAAGGAGATCGACATCCGCAACGAGGCGACGGTGCGTCTCGTGCGCATGATCGTGATCGCGCAGGAATCGGGCCAGTTCGGCCGCCGCGCCGAGGCGCTCGCGATGCTCGGACGGATCATCCGCGAGAACCCGCACGTCTACGCCGCCTACATCGGCTACGAACCGGACGCCGATGGCAACGACGCGCGTGGCGCGGGAGCCGGCGTGCCCGCCGAGGCGCTCGGCGAGGGCGGCCGCTTCTATCCCTACTTCAAGCGCGATCCGAACCGTGCGGACGGCTTCCTGCTGGAACCGCTGCAGGACGTCTCGGACGACGAGGGTCTCTGGTACCAGCATCCGAAGGAGCGCTTCGAGCGCTCGGGCGTCGCCGACGCAATCATCACGAAACCGTACGAGTATCTCGGCACCGACATCATCGAGACCGTGGTTCCGATCGTGATCGATCGCCGATTCGCCGGAATCGCCGGACTCGACGTGGCGCTGACCGACATCCAGCGGAGGCTCGGCGAGGTCGCGGAGGAACTCGGGGCCGACATCTTCCTCGAGACGCGCGGGCGATTCATCGCCGCGACCACCGATCGCGCGGGAGGCGAGCAGCTGCGCACGACCGAGGTGTCGGCCTCGGCGCTCGCGCCCATCTTCGCGTCGGTGCCCGCGAGCGGCGTTCTGCTCGAGGAACGCGTCGATCCGGCCTCGGGCGAACCATCCATCTTCGTCTCGACCACGGTGCCGACCGGAGGCTGGCGGCTGATCGTGCGAAAGCCGACGAGCGCGGCGTTCGCCGATCTCAGCACGCTCCTCGCCATGAACCTCCTGACCGCATGCGCGGGCATCGCGGTCATCGTCGCGCTGCTGTCGGTGCTCATCGTCGGCATCAGCCGGCGCGTGCAGGCCGCGAGGGAAGCCGCGGCGCGGATCGCCTCGGGCGACCTCTCGACGCGCGTGCCGGATGCCGGTGGCGGCGACGAGAGCGCGGAACTCGTGCGCGCGATGGGCGCGATGAACGACGACCTCGCGGGCATCGTCGCAAGCGTGCGCGCCGCGGCGACGCGGCTGTCCGCGTCGAGCGTCGAGCTCGCGGCGACCAGCCGGCAGCAGGAGGTCGCGGCCGCTGCGTTCGGCGGATCGACCGCGCAGATCGCGTCGGCGATCCGCGAGATCTCCGCGACCGGAACCGAACTCCTCCGCACGGTCGGGGCCGTCGATGCCGGCGCGCGCCGCTCCGCCGAGGCGGCGGGAGCGGGCCGCGCGCGGCTCGACGGCATGGCCGGGACGATGGCGCGGCTCGATGCGACGACGGGCGAGATCGGCGATCGGCTGCAGGTGATCTCCGAGAAGGCGAACGCGATCACGTCGGTCGTCGAGACGATCACGAAGGTCGCGGACCAGACGAACCTCCTCTCGGTGAACGCCGCGATCGAGGCCGAGAAGGCGGGCGACGCCGGACTCGGATTCCTCGTCGTCGCGCGCGAGATCCGCCGGCTCGCCGACCAGACGGCCTCCGCGACGACCGACATCGAGCGCATCGTGCGCCAGATGCAGGAAGCCGTCGCCGCGGGCGTCGGCGAGATGGCGCGCTTCACCCGCGAGATGCGCGGCGGGACGTCGGATGTGCAGCGCGTGGCGGGCGATCTCGCGGGAATCATCGACGAGATGAACTCCGCCGTCGCCGGCTTCTCGGAGGTCGAGCGCG
>JBIIYI010000123.1:0-7717 GCA_044346895.1 Phycisphaerales bacterium | reverse complement strand
GGCACCGCGTCGAGATCCTCGCGCTGCGCGAGGGAAACTCGACGTGGACCGACGAGGAGATCGCCTGCGGCGTCCCGAGCCGGGTCCGACGCGCGGGGTTCGACGCGCCGCTCGCCTCGCGCATCGTGCTCGCGCCCGCACGCTTCCTGCGCCTCGCGCTCGCGCGCCCGGCCGCCGCGCCGCAGGCCCTGCGCCGCTTCCGCAGCGCGGACGTCCCGGCCGGCGGGCTGCTCGCGCTCTCCGACGCGCTGCGCGGCGCGCATCGTTTCGACGCGATCCACGCCGAGTTCGGTCCGATGGGCCGCGTCGCGCTCGAGGCACGCGAAGCCGGCATCGTCGCGGGCCCGCTCGTCACCGCGTTCTACGGGTACGACGTGACGCGCGAGCCGCGCCGCCGCGGCCGCGACGTCTACGCGCGGCTCTTCCGCGAGGCGGCCCTGCTTCTCCCGAACTCGAACTACCTCGGCGAGCGCCTCGTCGAACTCGGTGCGCCGCGCGCGCGCGTGGTGACGCAGCACCTCGGGATCGACCCGCAGGCGTTCCGCCCGCGCGACGGCTTCACGCGGAGGGATTCGCAGGAAGTGGTCGCCCTTCTCGTGGGAAGGCTCGTTGAAAAGAAGGGTTTTGCGCACGCCATCCGTGCGCTCGCGCTCTTCGACGGCGACCCGCCCGTCCGCCTCCGCATCGTCGGCGACGGTCCGCTGCGCGGCACGCTCGAGCGGCTCGCGGCCGAACTCGGCGTCGCCGATCGCGTGGCGTTCCTCGGCTGGCGCACGAACGCCGAGGTCGCCGCCGAGATGCGGGAGGCCGACATCCTCGTCGTTCCGAGCGTGACCGCCGACGACGGCGACATCGAGGGGATGCCGGTCGTGATCCTCGAGGCGATGGCGACGGGCCTTCCGGTCATCGGGAGCGCACACAGCGGGATTCCGGAGGTCGTCGCCGACGGTCGGACCGGTTTCGTCGTCGCGGAGGGCGATGCGGCCGGGCTCGCAGGGGCGCTCGACCGGCTGCGCGACCCCGAACTCCGACGCGCCTTCGGCGAAGCCGCCCGAGCCGCGGTCGAGGGCCCCTACGCGAGACCGCGGTTGACGGAACGGTGGATCGCCCTCCTCCGGAAGGTCTGAGAACCTCTGACTTCCCACGGGCGACGCGGCCCGGGACTTTCAGGAAAACCGCTCCGACTTCTTGGACAGGGCGTCGTTTGGCGTTACTTTCCGGAAATCACCGCCCGCGACCGCGCACCGGCGCAGGCCTGAGGAGTCCCCCAGCCGTGAGGAGCACCATGCAGCGTCTCGTTCCCGTCACTCTCGCCGCCTTCGCCATCGCCGTCGCAGGAATCGCCAACGCCGACAAGCTCGGACTCGGCAAGCCTTCGATCGGAACGGAAGCGAAGGAGCGCGTCGCGGCCCGCACCGAGACCAAGCGCGAGATGCCGAAGAACGACGACTACCAGTCGATCATGCGCCGCGCCGGCGGCGGCGGATCGTCGCCCGCGTGCTGCCCCGCCGATCTCGACTGCAACGGCATCGTCGACGCCAGCGACCTCGCCACCCTGCTCGGCTCGTGGGGAGCGTGCGGCGGTTGCGCGGCCGACATCGACCAGAACGGCCAGGTCGATGCGAGCGACCTCGCGACCATGCTTGGCTCGTGGGGAACCTGCGTCGGCTGAAGAGCTGGAGAGCTGACGCGCCGAAGAATCGGATCCCGCGACGGATCACTCGCGAGATCGAAGACACGAAATCCTGACGACGGCCGCGGCTTCCGCCCGGCCGTCGTTCCCTTTCAGGCGAAGGCCACCGAGTGCGCCTTTTTTGCCTGCAATCACCCGATCGGTCGACGTGGCCGGTCGTCCGCGGGTTGAATACGCGCCGTGCAACCGCCGAACGCGCCGTCGCCCATGCCGAAGAACGCGCCAGAGAACGCGCCCCAGCGCGAGCCCGACCCGCGCGACCGGTCGCATCCCCGCGCGCTCGTACCTGCGTTCCTCGGCGCGGTCCTGCGTCCACCGCGCGCCTCGCGCGGCCGCTTCATTCTCGCGATGTGCATCGCGCTCGCCGCCGACTTCCTCTTCTTCTGGCTCGGCGAGGCGCTCCCGGTCGGGAGCGACTTCGTGGTCGCGCTCGCGCTCGCCCTCTCTCTCGGCGGCTTCAGCGTCGAACTCCTCGGAGCGTTCATCGCGGAAGCGACTCCGGGCATCGGCCTCTTCCCCGCCTGGTCGCTCGCGGTGCCGATCCTGTGGGCGCGCGCGAACGCCGCGCGCGGCAGGCCGCCGACTCCGGGCGCGGGCTGACCAAATTTCTGCATTTCCCGTCCGGGTCCGGCGGACCCGTGCTGCGCTTGCGGTTCAATGGCACCCATGCGCTTCCTCGCCGCCACGCTCTGCGCGCTCGTCCTCGGTTCCGCCTCCGTCGCCGCACCACCGCCGATCCCGAGCGAATGGTTCTTCGACGGCGAGAACCGACCCGCGCCGCTCAGGGATCTCGAGGGGAAGCCCGCGCCCGAACTCGAGGTCGAATCGTGGATCGGCGACTCGGTGAAGCTCTCCGAGCAGCGCGGCAAGGTCGTCGTCGTCGACTTCTGGGCGACGTGGTGCGGACCGTGCATGGCGGCGATTCCCGAGAACGTCGAACTCGTGAAGAAGCACAAGGACGACGGCCTCGTCTTCATCGGCGTCCACGACGCGAACGCCGGCTTCGACCGGGCGCCGCAGGTCGTCAAGGACAAGAAGATCAACTACCCGGTCGCGAAGGACGTCTCCGGCGGCAGGAGCGCGGGCGCGTACCGCCTCCAGTTCTGGCCGACGTACGTCGTGATCGATCGCGCCGGCAACGTACGCGCCGCGGGACTGATGCCGCAGAACGTGTCGAAGGTGGTCGAGATGCTGCTCAAGGAAGCGGCGCCCGCCGGCGGCGCGGCGGAATCCGGACTCGCGGCGGAGAACTACCTCGGCGGCATGAAGCGCCCCGCCGCGCTGCGCGCGATCGAGGGAAAGCCCGCGGCGAAACTCGCCGCCGAGACGTGGATCGGCACGGCACCCGCCGCGAACTGGCGCGACGCGTGGCGGAACTCCGTCGTCGTCCTCCACTTCACGCAGGCTTCGGGCGACCTCGCGTCGCGTGAACTCGAGCGCTTCGCACGGATCTCCGACGAGTTCGCGAGCCAGGGCGTCGTCTTCGCCGCGATCGCCGATCCCCACTCCGATCCGAAGGCGCTCGCCGCGATGGCGGAGACCGCGAAGTACGGCGCGCCGTTCGCGGTCGACCTCGCGCCCGACGCCGCCGCTGCGGCGGCTCCCGCGGGCGATGCTCCGGCGGCGACTGCGACCACGGCGACTGCGACCACGGAGACGAACGCCAGTTCGAGCGCGACGAGCAAGGCGAAGCCCCAGGGCGTGACCGCGGCGGCGTACGGCGTCCAGTTCGCGCCGACCACGATCGTGATCGACCGCGCGGGCAACGTGCGCGCGGCGGGCATCCGCCTCGACCGCGCGAAGGCCCTGCTCGAATCGCTGCTTGCCGAACCGATTCCCGCGCAGCCCGCGCCGACCGCGAACTGACCCGACGCGCGAACCAGAACTCCCAACGGCCCCGCCGACCCCGGAATCCACCATGACCATCGCCAGCCAGTCCCACGCCGCGCACGTCACCGGACGCTCGCCCTTCATCGATCACGTGCGCACGCAGGTCGCGCGCACCGTGGTCGGTCAGGACGCGGTCGTCGAGCGCGTGCTGATCGCGCTCCTCACCGGCGGACACCTCCTCCTCGAGGGCGTGCCGGGCATCGCGAAGACGCTGCTCGTCCAGTCGGTCGCGAAGGCGATCGACCTCCGCTTCGCGCGCGTCCAGTTCACGATCGACCTCCTCCCGAGCGACATCGTCGGAAGCGAGATCCTCGACCAGAAGTCGGGCGAGTTCCGCATCCACAAGGGCCCGATCTTCACCAACCTGCTGCTCGCCGACGAGATCAACCGCGCGAGCCCGAAGGTGCAGTCGGCGCTGCTCGAGGCGATGCAGGAGCGCCGCGTGTCGATCGGCGACACGACGCACGACCTGCCCGCACCGTTCCTCGTGATCGCGACGCAGAACCCCGTCGAGCAGGCGGGCACCTTCGAACTTCCCGAGGCGCAGCTCGACCGCTTCATGCTGCGCCACCGCCTCACCTATCCGAAGCCGGCCGACGAGGCGGAGGTCGTGCGCCGCAGCCTCGGGCTCCGCCTCAAGAAGCAGGGCGAGGGCGCGGTGCCGATGTCGGCCTTCGACGCGATCGACGGCTCGCAGCGCATGCACGTGCGCGACCTCACCGAGGCGATGACCGCGGTGCAGTCGGTGCACGTGAGCGAGGTCTTCGTGCGCGACACGGTCGAGCTCGTCAACCTCACGCGCCGCCACCCCGACATCGAGCTCGGCTGCAGCCCGCGCGCGGCGCTCGCACTCGTCCACGCCTCGCGCGCGCGCGCCTTCATCCACGGCCGCGACTACACGATTCCCGAGGACATCTTCGCGCTCGCCGAAGACGTGATCCTCCACCGCATGCGCCTCCGCTACGAGGCGCTCGCGGAAGGACGCACGGCGACGGACGTCCTCGCGAACCTGCTCTCGACGATGGCCTGAGGCGGCGGAGCGAGGCGCGCGCCCGCGCGCGGCAACGCGATGACGGCGTGAGATGACGGCATGAGATGACGGCATGAAGCGATGACGGCGGTTTCCACCCACATCTCCAGGCACGACGACGCCCGACGCGCCTCGGCCGGCGGCGACGGCGATGGCGGCGACCTCGCGCTGCCGCCGCCCGCGCAGCTCGCGCGCGGCGACTTCGACATCGTCGTGCGCCGGCTCGCCGACGACATCGCCTTCGGCAGCGACAACTCGCGCCTCCTCGGCAGCGGACTCGAGTACGCGGGCTCGCGGCCCTACGTGCCCGGCGATTCGGTGCGGCTCATCAACTGGCGGCTGTCGGCGCGCATGGCGAAGCCCTACGTGCGCGAGTACGAGGCTCTCAAGCGCACGTGCGTCCACATCGTCGTCGATACCTCGTCGTCGATGTCGACCACGTCGATCGCGCGCAGCAAGCAGGACGTGGCGGTGTGGATCGCGGCGGCGCTCGCGCTCGTCGCGCAGCGGCGGCTGAGTCCGGTGGCGCTCGTCGGCGGCGGCGAACGCACGCCGCGCATGATGCCCACGCTCGCGCGCAACGACCTCCAGCGCGCGCTCGAGCCGATGCGCACGGGCCGCGAGGGAGAGGGTACGAACGTGGGCGATCGCGTCGCCGACACCGCGCTGCGCGCCGCGCGCGCGAGCGTGATCGTCGTCCTGTCGGACCTCCACGATCCGCGCGTCGTTCCGGCGGTGCGGCAGGCCGCGCAGCGGCACGACTGCCTCGTGATCCACACGGTCGATCCCACCGAGATCGCGCCGCTCCGCGCGGGATTCGTGCGCGCGCGGGAGGCCGAGACCGGCCGCGTCTTCACCGCGAACGGACGAAGTTCCTTCGGCGGCGCGGACGACGCGCGCGGCCAGCTCCTGCGGGCCGGCGCCGACTACCTGCGCATCGTCACCGACGAGCGCTTCATCCCGCCGCTGCGCCGATTCCTCGCGACGCGCGGCGCACTCGTCCGGGGGCGCGGATGAATCGCGGCGCGCGTCTCGCTTCCCCTCGACTCCCCTCCCCGCGGTTCGTCGCGACCATGCTCGCCGCGCCGTGTTTCATCGCGTCGGCACTCCTCGCGACGCAGGATGGCGCGGCGCAGGACGACGCCTCGCAGGATGTGGCGTCGAAGGACGTGGCGTCGAAGGACGTGGCGTCGATCACCGCGCCGAACGACGCGATCGCCTCGCAGGACGGGGTGGCCTCGCCGGATGACGCCGCGCCTCCGATCTCGCGCGCGGCGCGCGGCACGACGGGCTCGTTCGAGATCGCCTCCGCGCAACCGATCCGCGCGAAGGCGACGAGCGACCTCACCGCGCCGATCCTCGTGCGCGCCGCCGAGATCGCGCCGGGCCGCCATCGCATCGAGTACATGGGTCTCGTCTCGGGCACCTACGACCTCGCCGCGTATCTCGAACGGATCGATGGCCGCGCGGCCGCGTTCGATGCGCCGATCCGCGTCGAGGTGTTCACGCAGCTTCCGCCGAACCACGGGACCGACGTCTTCGGCATCTCTGCTCCGTCGTTCGGACTGAGCGCCCGCTACCGCGAACTCCTCGTCGCGCTCGGGGCCGCGTGGCTCCTCGTGCCGGCGATCGTGATCGGCGTGCGGATCGCGCGTCGACGCCCCGAGCCCGCACCGGCGCCCGCCCCGCGCGTACCGACGCTCGCGGATCGGCTCTTCGAGATCGTCGACGGTGCTCGCTCGCGCGAACTCTCGACCGACGAGCTTGGACGACTCGAACTCCTCCTCCTCCGAATCCTGCGCGAACACGCGGCCGCGTCGGGTGGAGGATCGGGAGAGGGATCGCCGGCCGCGTCGCCCGCGGCCCTCGCGGCGGCGACCGAGGCGCTGCGCGCGGATCCCACGCACGGGCCCGCGGTGCGCGCCGTCGAGCGCTGGCTCCACGCGCGCGACGAGGGCGAGGCGCGCGCGGCGCTCGCCGCGATCGACGCGCTGCGCGGCGTCGCGACGGAGGCCGTGCGATGACCTTCACGCATCCGTGGGTCCTCCTCCTCCTCGCGCTCCCGGTCGTCCTCCTCTGGACGATCCTCGCGCGGCCCGCGGGCGTGGTCGCGCCCGCCGACGGACTCCCCGCGCGCCGCGAGCGCCGCGGCCTGCGCGTCCTCCTCGGCTTCTTCGAGACGGTGCCGCTCGCCCTCCTCGCGGCCGCGATCCTCGTCCTCGCGGGCCCGCAGACGCTGCAGCAGCCGAAGCGCGAGCGCTCGCTCACGAACATCACCATCTGCCTCGACGTCTCGGGCAGCATGAGCGGCCGCAACTACCAGCTCGCGTCGAAGGCCGTCGAGGACTTCACCCTCGCGCGCGAGGGCGACGCGTTCGGGCTCACGCTCTTCGGCGAGCAGCAGATCCGCTGGCTGCCGCTGACGAGGGACCTGCAGGCCCTGCGCAACGCGCTTCCCTTCGCGAACCCCGACTTCCAGCCGCGGCACATGCAGGCCACCGCGATCGGCGCGGCGCTGCGCTTCTGCGGCCGGAACATGGTGGTCGAGGCGAGGACCGGCGACCGCCTCATCATCCTCGTCTCCGACGGCATGAGCTTCGACCTCGGCGCGGGCGTGTCGGACGAGATCGGCGGCGAACTCAAGGACGAGGGCATCACCGTCTTCCACATCCACATCGACGAATCGGAGGTTCCCGCCGACGTGCTCGAACTCGTCGAGATCACCGGCGGACAGAGCTTCGCCGCGACCGATTCCCAGAGCCTCAAGGCGATCTTCACGCACATCGACCGGATGAAGCCCGCGACCTTCTCGAACCCGGGCACCGTGCCGCTCGACCGCTTCGCGCCGTTCGCGCTCGTCGCGCTCGTCCTCTGCGGGCTGCACGCGGTCGGCCTCCTCGGAGCGAGGTGGACGCCATGGTGATCCTGCTCGCCGCCGCGGATCCGAACGTCGGCGCGCCGATCGCGGACGCGGAGATGCTCCTCGTCGCGCTCGCGGCGGCGACCGTCGCCGCGATCCTCGCCACGCTCGGCGAATGGCTGCACGCGCGGCGCATCGCGCGCGTCGCGCGGCTCGCGTTCGGCGCCGAGGGGCGGCCCGCCGC